>CAYRKA010000024.1:16289-23094 GCA_964424785.1 uncultured Lachnospiraceae bacterium
CCGATACGCAGGAGGGCTTCGACCGGCTGCGGAGGGCGCTGCTCGAGATCGACGCCGGGTCGGAGGATGCGCCGGAGCATCTGTCAGTGATGGGAGAAGGATCAGGCCATATGTCGGCGGTTGCCGGAGCATTGGACCGTCCCGCCGCTGTGCTTCCGATCTCCGACGCGCTGGAGCGCCCGGCAAGGGAAGTGCTGCTTGCGGACAGCGCCGGGTGTATATCGGCGGAATTTATATACCTGTACCCGCCGGGCATACCACTTGTCGTGCCGGGAGAACGGATACCGGAAGGTTTGCCGCAGCGTCTCGCCGCCTGCCGCCGGATGGGGCTGCAGGTGCAGGGGCCGGCGGATTATTCCGGCAGGAGCCTGTATGTAGTATGCGAAGCCTGAGAACCAGCCATAGACAGAAGGGTCGAGAATGGGAAAAATATTTTATGTGATGGGGAAAAGCGCCGCAGGAAAAGATACCATCTATGAGGAAATTCTTTCGAGGAAGGAACTGAATCTGACACCGCTCATTATGTACACGACACGTCCGATCCGCGCGAAGGAGACAGACGGGGTACAGTATCATTTTGTGACGGAGGAGACGCTGCGCCGGATGCAGGAGGCCGGGAAGGTGATTGAGCTGCGTATGTACAATACGGTGCATGGGCCGTGGTATTATTTCACGGCGGACAGCGAAGATGTGGACCTCGCAGCGCGCAGCTATCTCGCGCTTGGCACGCTGGAGTCCTATCGGAAGCTGAAATCGTACTACGGGGCTGCCTGCGTCGTCCCGATCTATATCGAAGCGGATGACGACAAGCGTCTGGAACGGTATATCAGGAGGGAAAAGAAGCAGGAGAACCCGAATTATGAGGAGGTCTGCCGACGTTTCCTGGCGGACCAGAAGGATTTTTCCGAAGAGAATATCGCGCAGGCCGGGATCACGAGACGCTTTGCGAATAATGATGACCGGCAGATCTGCATGGATGAGGTTGCGGCCTATATTGCGGCGCAGGCAGGTGGATGACTCCTCTGCCCGATGGCGCGCACAGCATCGGTGAGGAACCACGGATAATATTTTTCCCTGCTTCTTCACAGATTTTGCCGGATGTGATATACTGTGAACACTTAACGAATGCAAGCCAAAGGCGCAGCATGAGTTTAGTGAGAACGCATGCCTGGACACTTAGCGAGGTATTTACGAGCTTAGTGACCAGTGTATACTGTGAACACTTAACGAATGCAAGCCAAAGGCGCAGCATGAGTTTAGTGAGAACGCATGCCTGGACACTTAGCGAGGTATTTACGAGCTTAGTGACCAGTGTATACTGTGAACACTTAACGAATGCAAGCCAAAGGCATACCGAAGGCGCGGCATGAGATGGAGGAACTGTAATGAGAGGGTTCAGGGATATCATCGGGCACAAGAGGGAGATCGCCCATCTGGAGCGGGCAATTCAGACAGGCAAGATCAGCCATGCGTATATATTCAGCGGGGACAAGGGTACCGGGAAGAAGACGCTCGCGGACGCATTCGCGATGGCGCTGCAGTGTACCGGGGAGGGTGAGCGGCCCTGCGGAGTGTGCCATTCGTGCCGCCAGGCAGCGGGAGGCAGCCATCCGGACATCATTTATGTGCAGCATGAGAGGCCGACGAGTATCGGCGTTGATGACGTCCGTGCCCAGCTTGAGGGTGATATTCGGATCCGTCCTTACAATGGGCGGTACAAGATCTATATTGTCCAGGACGCGGAGAAGATGACCATACCGGCGCAGAACGCGGTCCTGAAGACGATTGAGGAGCCGCCGGAGTACGCGGTGATCCTGCTGCTGACAACGAATGAGGAGTCGTTCCTCGATACGATCCGTTCGCGGTGCGTGACGCTGAAGCTCATGCCTGTGCCGGACAGCCAGGTCAAGGCTTACCTGATGGAGGAGATGCGGGTTCCGGATTACCAGGCGGATATCTGCGCCACCTTTGCCCAGGGCAATATCGGCAAAGCAGTCAGGCTGGCCTCCTCGGATGATTTTGCCGCGGTCAAGGCGTCAGCGATGCGGCTGATCCGCAATGCCGGGAAGATGGAGATCAGCGAGATCATCGATTACGTGAAGGATGTGCAGGAGTATAAGGTTTCGATACAGGATTATCTGGATATCCTGGCGCTGTGGTACCGTGATATGGTCTACTTCAAGGCGACGAGGGATATCGACGGCATTATTTTCAAGGATGAGCTGCGGACGATCCGGGAGACGGTGCGCGTGTGCTCGTATGAGGGCGTCGAGGAGGTCATGAAAGCGATCGAGACGGCCAAGGCCCGCCTCAGCGCCAACGTTAATTTCGATCTGACGATGGAGCTGCTGTTCCTCGTCATTAAGGAGAATATACATGGTTAAGATAGTTGGAGTCAGATTCAGGAATGCGGGCAAGGTTTACTATTTTGATCCGCTGAATTATAAAGTCGGGCCGGGGGACCACGTCATCGTCGAGACGGCGCGCGGGGTGGAGTACGGTACCGTGACCGGCAATATCCAGTCGATCTCGGAGGAGCGGATCTTGCAGCCGCTCAAGCCGATCATCCGCGTGGCAACGCAGGAGGACGATGCTAAGGCACGCAGGAACCGCATAAAAGAGAAGGACGCGCTGCGTATCTGCCAGGAAAAGATCGGCAAGCGCGGCCTTGAGATGAAGCTGATTGATGCGGAGTACACATTTGATAATAATAAAGTCCTCTTCTACTTCACAGCGGACGGGAGGATTGATTTCCGCGAGCTGGTCAAGGATCTGGCGGCGGTCTTCCGCATGAGGATTGAGCTGCGCCAGATCGGCGTGCGCGATGAGACGAAGATTCTCGGCGGGATTGGCATCTGCGGGCGTGTGCTGTGCTGCAATTCCTTCCTTTCTGAGTTCGCGCCTGTATCGATCAAGATGGCGAAGGAACAGAACCTTTCCCTGAATCCGACAAAGATTTCGGGTGTCTGCGGCAGGCTGATGTGCTGCCTGAAGAATGAGGAGGAGACATACGAGTATCTCAACAGCCGCCTGCCGGGTCAGGGTGATACGGTGACGCTGCCGGACGGGCAGAAGGGCGAGGTGCACAGTGTCAACGTGCTGCGCCAGAAGGTCAAGGTGCTCGTCGACGCGGGGGATGAGAAGGAACTGCAGGAGTTTGAAGCGGCGGATCTCAAATTCAAGCCGAGACGCCGCAAGGAAAAGGGCGGCAAGCAGCAGAATCAGAATGATAAGGAGATCAGGCAGCTGGAAGCGCTCGATAAAAAGGAAGGAAAGTCAAAGCTGAATGAAAAGTGAGCTGAGAGAGGGGGAACGGCTGGATGACCTGCACCGCAACGGCTATCAGATCATCCAGAACGGGAAGCTGTTTTGCTTCGGTATGGACGCGGTCCTGCTCTCAGGCTTTGCAGCGGTCAGAGAAGACGGATGTGCGCTGGATCTGGGGACGGGCACAGGGATTATCCCGATCCTGATGTCGGCAAAGACGAAGGGGAGGCATTTCACAGGGCTTGAGATATCAGCGGTGAGTGCTGATATGGCGCGGCGCAGCGTGGCGCTGAACGGGCTTGAGGAGCGTATCTCGATCATTCAGGGAGATATCAGGGAGGCCGGGGAGCTGTTTGCTCCGGCTTCTTTTGATACCGTGACCTCCAATCCTCCTTATATGATCGGCGCACACGGGCTCGTCGGGCAGGATCCCGGGAAGGCAGCGGCGCGCCACGAGCTGCTGTGTACGTTTGACGATGTGGCCCGTGCTGCGGCGAAGCTGCTGTGCGCAGGTGGGCATTTTTATCTGGTGCACAGACCGTTCCGGCTGGCAGAGCTGATCCGCACGATGTCGGCTTATCAGCTGGAACCGAAACGGATGCGCCTCGTCTACCCTTACATAGACCGGGAGCCGAATATGGTGCTGATTGAGGCGGTGCGCGGCGGCCGCCCGAGGATGACGGTCGAGAAGCCGCTGATTGTATATGAGAGTCCAGGAGTGTATACGCCGGAGATCACAGAGATTTACGGGTACTGATACCGCGGGATTTGGCGTGGCGGAAAAGGCGGCTGTGGATGCCGTGAAATGGGACAGGGCGGAGAAGGCGGATGTGACTGTCATGAAACGGATCATGACGGATATAAGGCGTAATGATATGGAGGACAGGCGTATGGACAGCGGGAAATTATATTTATGTGCGACCCCGATCGGGAACCTGGAGGATATCACGCTGCGCGTGCTGCGCACACTGAAGGAGGTAGACCTCATCGCGGCCGAGGATACGCGCAACAGCATCCATCTGCTGACCCATTTCGGGATCCGGACACCGATGACGAGCTACCATGAGTACAATCGGATTGAGAAGGCGCACACCCTGATCGCGAAGATGCGGGAGGGGAAAAATGTTGCCCTGATTACGGATGCTGGGACGCCCGGTATATCTGATCCGGGGGAGGATCTTGTGCGGTTGTGCTATGAGGCGGGGATCGAGGTGACCTCCTTGCCCGGCGCCTGCGCCTGCGTGACGGCGCTGACGCTGTCGGGGCAGCCGACAAGACGCTTTTGCTTTGAGGCATTCCTGCCCTCTGACAAAAAGGAACGCCGCCGGATTCTCGATGAATTGAAAACCGAGACACGCACGATCCTTCTCTACGAAGCGCCGCACCGCCTGGTGCGCACGCTGACGGAGCTCTTGTCTGAGCTCGGCGACCGTCCGGCGACGATCTGTCGTGAGCTCACCAAAAAGCATGAGACGGCTTTTACGACGACTCTCGGGGAGGCTGCCGCGTGGTACACGGAGCATGAGCCGCGCGGGGAGTGCGTCATCGTGATTGCCGGGCGCACACATAAGGAACTGCGGGAGGAAGAGCAGAGGCAGTGGGAGGGGCTGACGGTCGCGGAGCATGTTGCGTACTATGAGGGGCAGGGCCTCGACCGCAAGTCGGCCATGAAGCAGGCGGCGAAGGACAGGGGGATACCGAAGCGTGAGGTTTACGCGGCGCTGGTTACTTCACAGCCCAACCGGCCGTGAACAATAACCGGCGCTGTCTAATTTCTTAATTTTGGTAAAAATACTTTACGAATTCCGGGATATACTTTATAATGGTAACAAATCCGTAACGGAATGTTAAAGGAGATGTTATAAATTGAAACAATATCGGAACAAAAGGAGAAAACGCAGGATTACAGCAGTGGTGTCGCTCGTATTTTTGCTTACATTATGTATACCTGCGACGGTGTTTGCGGATGCACCTCCGGCATTGCCCTTACCGGCTCTGGCCGGTTCCAGCCAATATGTAAGTAATCTGATCGCCGTCGCACAGTCACAGATCGGGTATATGGAGGAGTCGCTCACACATAGGACGGTATATTCAGACTGGGCAGGGCAGGTCGGCAGGCCGTGGTGTTCGGAGTTCGTGTCATGGTGTGCCAATCAGGCCGAGATTCCGCAGGCCATTTTCCCTGCCCGCAATTCCATCGGCAGGTTTCGGAGCTTTTTCTCAAATATAGGGAGCTTCTACCTGGTGGAGGGAGGATATGAGAATAATTGTCCCTGCAGGGCGTACGCGACAGACGGTGAAACGGTCAGGACGCTGCCTTTGCAATCGCTGCGGGCGGGAGATATCCTGCTGATCGAGACGGGTTCTGATGACGATGAAGAGGAGGCGCACGATGCGGATCATACGGCGCTCTGCATCGGGGTGAAAGGGAACAAGGTGGTTACCATTGAGGGGAATGTCAATCGGTCGTCGGATACTGCGTATACTGGAAGCGCCAGGAGAACGACCGTTGCGCTGAAGACGAGATCCGCGAGTGTGATCCACGGTGTCTGCAGGCCAATTTACAATAATATTTGCAGCGTGGAAGGACATACGTGGGACGACGGTGTGGTGGAGCGGGAGGCATCCTGTCAGGTGAACGGCCTGATGCTCTACACTTGCCGGAACTGCTCGGATACGAATCTTGAAGAGACGGACAAGCTAGAGCATACAGTGGTGACGGATCCCGCTGTCGAGCCTACGTGTACGGAAACGGGGCTGACGGAGGGCAGCCACTGCTCTGTCTGCGGTGAGGTCCTGAAAGCACAGGAGGTTGTCCCGGCGAAGGAGCACGACTGGGTAGAGGAGACCGTACGGCGCAAAGCGAATGCTGTCCGTGACGGTGTCCGCGAATTGTACTGCAGTATCTGCGGCGAGTCAAAGCTGGAGGCGATCCCGGCAACCGGTGCGCCTGCGGAGGGCACAGTGCTTACCTATGCTGCGACAGGGGCCACTTATACCGTGACACATTCGGGAGCGACCGGCGGTACCGTTGCTTACACATCACCGGGGAACCGTGCTGTGAAGTCGGTGGCAGTTCCGTCATCGGTCAAGATCAGCGGCATTACATATCGGGTGACGTCGCTGGCCGACCGCGCGTTTTTCAAATGTACGAAGCTTACGAGCGTGACGCTGCCGTCCTCAGTGACGCAGATCGGCAGCCGCGCATTCTATAAATGTACAAGTCTGCGGAGCCTGACGATCAAAACGATGAAGCTCACGAAGAAAAAGGTCGGTAGCGGTGCGTTCAGCGGCGTATATGCGCGGATGGCAGTGCATGTGCCGTCGGGCAAAGCGAAGTCATACAGGAAAATCCTGTTGGCGAAGGGTGCAGGGAGCAGGATTACAGTTAAGTGATACGTGCAGGTTGCTGTGTGGCTTATGCATACCGGAATAATTCATGGGGATCAATGGGGGTAGGGACTTAAGAGATAAAAATATACGCAGGTTGATTTCGTGAATTATGGTTGACTTTCCGCATGACGCATGTTACAATCAT
>CAYRKA010000025.1:0-22382 GCA_964424785.1 uncultured Lachnospiraceae bacterium
CATGTTGATATACGCCATCAGCGATTCCGCCGCCGAGGTCTTCTGCCAGTAAGAATGGCACTCCCCATCTTCCATGGCGCACATCACGGAATACGGATTATAGACAGCCCCGCATCCTGGAAAATCGTATCCGTCATACCACTGCCTGACCTTAGCAAAATCCATCTCGTATTTCCCGCACAGCCGCTGGACCTCGCTTTCTGTAAAGCCCGTATATTCCACAAATCTTCCGGGATTCAGTATGGTGTATTCCTTAAAATCCGAGATCGCCGACTGCGAGCCGTCCTTCTTGATCGGCAGGATCCCCGTCATGTAGGCCGCCGCCACGACTTTTGGCGTGAAGTTGTTGTTCTTAAACCACCCTCTGAGGAAATTCAGGTACTTCTTCTGTACCGCCTTGTCATTCTTCGCCTCGCGGATCAGGGCATCCCATTCGTCGATGATAAAGACAAATTCCTTCCCGGTAAGCTCCACGCAGCTGATCATGGCATCTTCAAGGCTCTTCCCGGCCAGCTCCGGCCAGCTTTCCGTCAGCTCCGTGCAGATCGCGTCAGCGATCCGGTTCGGCACATTGATCAGTGGAATCCCTGCTACAACCGCATCAGAAATGAATCCGGTAATATCAAGATTAATCACATGATATTGGTTCAGGTGCGTCAGATACCATTCTGTCTTCGCAACCTCTTTGTCGTCAAAAAGTGCGTGCGAGTCACAGGAACAGTCGTAATACGCGCAGAGCATCTTCGCCGCGTAAGACTTTCCAAAACGTCTCGGCCTGCTGACACAGAGCAGCTTCCCCGTTGTCCCAACGGTTTTATTGATCAATGCGATCAGCCCTGTTTTATCCACGTATTCTGACTGCAGGATTTCACGGAATCCTTTATTTCCTGGATTCAAATAGGTTCCCATCAAAAAACCTCCTTCCGTCGGCAGTTGTTTATGGACCTGCTTTGATTATAAGGTTGGAGACAGGATATTTCAATCATTTTCTGGCTTTCAGGGTGATTCAATCAACCGATTCAATCAACACCAAAATGCGGCTTGCAAATCAGTGCGATTTATATTAAATTATAGTAAACGACTAAAGTCGTTCCCTAATATAAGTCAGATACAGATTTTGATGTCTGGTTGTGACAGGAGGCGTTGGGATGACGCATTTGCCGGAAGATGGCGATGAGAGGAAGCTGCCGGAGGCTGAGTGGGATGCAGATGCCACGGCAGAAGATAAGACAGAGATGGGAACCGTTCCAGGTGTTATCGGTGCGGCAGAAGCAGGGACCGCAGCGGAAGCGGAGACGGAGAGCGTGACAGGATCAGAGACTGAAGCGGAAGCCGGGATCAGAGCGGCAGGGCGCAGGCCAGGCGCGTTCGGAAAAGGGTTTTTTGCGGGTATACTGGTTACGATACTCTTTATTGCTGCGTTTGAGCTGGGGCAAATGGTTGCGCGTAGTGGAATTCCCGGAGTGCATGACCGTGTGGAGGAGGCCGGTGCGGCTATCCTGACTGACAATGAGACGCTGCGCAAGCTTGACGAGGTGCAGTCGGTGATCGAGCAGAATTACCTGGATGAGATTGACGCTGACCTGCTGTCTGCCTATCTTTTCAAAGGTGTCGCGGCGGGGCTGGATGATGATTATGCCGCGTATTATACCGCGGAGGAGCTGCAGTCCGTGCTGGACTCGAGCCGTGGGGAGTATCACGGGATCGGGGCAACGCTGAGTGCGGATGCACAGACCGGGGAGATTGTGGTTGTCACCGTATATGAGGGCAGTCCTGCCGGGGAAGGAGGCCTGCAGGAGGGTGATATTCTGCTGGCGGTGGATGGCGAGCCGCTTAGCGGTATGGATCTGACCAGCGTGGTGGCGCTGATCAAGTCGAAGGACGAGCTGGTGCTGACGGTTTACCGGGAATCGGAGGAGGCGGAGCTGGAGCTTTCGGTGACCTGCGGGGACGTGGAGGTGGAGAATGTCACTTACAGGATGCTGGAGGATGGCATTGGCTATATCTGCATTACCGAGTTCACGGAGAGTGCGGTTGGGCAGTTCAAGGATGCGATTGGCGCATTGAACGATCAGGATATGGAGAAACTGATCGTAGACCTGCGCGATACGCCGGGCGGGCTGCTGTCGTCGGTCTGCGATATCCTTGATGAGATCCTGCCGGAGTGCTTGCTCGTGTACACGGAGGACCGGGATGGGAACCGCGAGGAATACAGTTCTGACAGCAGCTACAGTATAGATTGTGGGATTGCGGTACTTGTCAATGAGTGGACGGCCAGTGCATCCGAGATTTTTGCCGGGGCAATTCAGGATTATGGGCTGGGGCCGGTCATCGGGACGCAGACGTACGGCAAAGGTGTTGTCCAGAGGACGTTCACGCTCTCGGACGGTTCCGCGATCAAGATGACCGTCCAGAAGTATTTTACTCCGAACGGGCAGGACATCGACGGCAATGGGATCACGCCGGATATCGTTGTGGAGGCGGAACCGGAAACGTCCGGAGACGGATCGGAGGATGCCGGGGGAGGACAGGAGGCTGAGGACAAAGAATCGGATCCGGTTCTGGAGCGCGCAATGGAAGAACTGAAGGAATAAATTCATATGGCATTGCTATACAGGAGGAGGACATCTATGGAAAACCGCTATATATTCCGGGAGCTCCTGGGCGAGCTCCGCGCCGCTGCCGATGAGTCGGGCGGCATCATTACGAAGGATCGTGTGCGTGAGATGCTGGCGGATATGCCGCTGACAGAGGAGCATTTCGGGATGATCTATGATTACCTGGGACAGCAGAATATCCGCGTCGCGGATTCTGACGAAGAGGCACAGGAGCTGCCGGAGGATCGGGAGCAGAGAAGCCTGTCCATGTACATTGAGGAGCTGATGCAGCTTGACCGGGAGATATTTGAGGACGAGCAGGAGCTGATCCGCAGCGCTGTGCTGGGTGACCTGCAGGCCCGGCAGCGACTGATTGAGGGATATTTGCCGCGTATCTGTGAGATGGCGGGTGAGTACGAGGGGGACGAGCTGGCTGCGGAGGATCTGATTCAGGAAGGCAATCTTGGGCTGCTGACGGCGCTTGAGACGCTGGGGGAATTCGACAGCCCTGCTGCGTGCCGCGCGCATCTGCTCAATGGGATCAGCCGCGCGATGGACGAGGCGATCCGTGGCGGCCAGGACGCACGCAGGCTTGGCGAAGGACTGCTCAGCCGCGTCAACCATCTGAATGAGGCGGTGCACAATCTGGAGCGCGACCTCGGGCACAAGGTATCGGCTGCGGAGCTCTCGGCGTATCTCGATATGCCGCTCGAGGAGATCAGCGATCTGCTGCGGATGTCCGGTGGCCAGATCGAGCTTGAGGGCGGACGGTGACAGCAGGTTGCCTGTGTTGGGTAAGCGGAAACAGAGAGTAAAAACAAAGTGATGCCGCCGCCTGGCGGAGAATGGAGCGTATCATGAAAAAAACGAAAATTATCTGTACGATGGGGCCAAACGAGGACAAACGGGATATATTGAAAGCCCTTTGTGAGAATGGCATGGATATTGCCCGCTTCAATTTTTCGCACGGGACGCACGAGGAGCAGAAAGAACGTTTTGACCTGCTCAAGAGCGTGCGCGCCGAGGTAAAGCGCCCGATTGCGATCCTGCTGGACACGAAGGGGCCGGAGATCCGCACGGGTCTTTTGAAGAATGGCGGCAAGGTGCAGCTGACGGCAGGCGAGGAGTTCATCCTGACATCGGAGACGGTCGAGGGTGACGAGAGGCGCGTCAGCCAGACCTATCCGGAGCTTGCAAAGGATGTGAAACCGGGGGATACGGTCCTGATCGACGACGGCCTGATTGGCCTCGAAGTGCAAGAGATCCGCGGTACGGATATTGTCTGTCTGGTCAAAAACGGCGGAGAGCTTGGTCAGCGCAAGGGCGTCAATGTCCCAAATGTGCGGGTGAATTTACCGGCGATCACGGAGAAGGACCGCGAGGATATTATTTTTGGCATTGGGCAGGGAATTGATTTTATCGCAGCGTCTTTTGTACGCGACGCGGAGGCAATTAAAGAGATCAAGGGAATCCTGAAGGAGCACAATGCAGAGCATATCGACGTCATTGCGAAGATTGAGAACGGCGAAGGCATCAAAAATATTGACCGCATCATCAACGCTGCTGACGGCGTCATGGTCGCGAGGGGCGATATGGGCGTTGAGATCCCGGCTTATGAGGTGCCGCACGTGCAGCGGATGATTGTGCGCAAGTGCAACCAGAAGTATAAACCCGTGATTATCGCGACCCAGATGCTTGATTCGATGATCCGCAATCCGAGGCCGACGCGTGCCGAGGTCACCGATGTGGCGAATGCGATCCGCGAGGGCACCGACGCGATCATGCTCTCGGGCGAGACGGCTGTCGGCAAATATCCGGTCGAGACGCTGCAGATGATGGTTCAGATCGCCGAGTCCACCGAGCAGTTCCTGGTCCGGGACGGGATGCCGGATTTCCGTTCCCTGCGCGGCGACGCAAATGTGTCGAATGCCGTCGGAGTAGCTGCGGTATGTACGGCTGTCAACGTCCAGGCTGACTGCATCGTGACGCCGACCATGTCCGGCCAGACGGCGCGCCTGATGTCGAATTTCCGCTCGCAGATCCCGGTTTATGCAGTGACGCCGAATGAGTGGGCGCAGCGCAAGATGCAGATTTACTGGGGTGTGACGCCTCTCAAAGGCTACGCCGAGGATACGACCGAGCATATCATTTCCCACGCGATGTACGTTGTGAAGCGCGAGGGCGTCGTGAAGCCGGGGGACATGGTGGTCTTCACGGCTGGCGACCCGGCAACCAATATCGTCAAGGGCAAGGGAGCGATGACAAATATCATGCAGGTCATCCAGGCAAAGTAGCTTAGGGTGCGGTCGCAGGGAGCACAGACAGATGTTCTGCATGGACAGGCGGCAGGCCGGAATGGGATACAGAATTTCAGGACAGGGCTATATTCAGAAAAGGGGGAGCATCATATGTACAATATTCTTGTATGCGACGATGAGAAAGAGATAGTGGACGCAATAGAGATTTATCTGGTGCAGGAGGGCTTCCGCGTGCTCAAGGCGTATGACGGGGAGCAGGCCCTGGAGCTTCTGCAGAAAGAGGAGGTACATCTGCTGATCCTCGACCTGATGATGCCGAAGCTTGACGGCATCCATGCCATCATGAAGATCCGTGAGGAGAGCAGTATCCCGATCATCATCCTCTCGGCGAAGTCGCAGGATACGGACAAGGTGCTCGGCCTCAATCTCGGGGCTGACGATTACGTCGCGAAGCCGTTCAATCCTCTGGAACTGATTGCGCGCGTGAAGTCCCAGATCCGCCGTTATACCAGCCTTGGCTCGGCATCGCAGGCTGCCCAGTCAGAGGAGATTTACTCGACAGGCGGGCTCGTGATCAACAATGACCGCAAGGAGGTCACGGTCGACGGCGAGCCGGTCCGGCTGACGAGGATCGAGTACAATATTCTGCTGTTTCTTGTGCAGAACAAGGGCAAGGTCTTCTCGATCGACCAGATCTATGAGCAGATCTGGAAGGAAGAGGCATATGGCGCGGATAATACCGTGACGGTACATATCCGGCATATCAGGGAAAAGATTGAGATTGATCCCAGAAACCCGAAATATCTGAAGGTGATCTGGGGGATCGGCTATAAGGTGGAGAAGCTGTGACGTGGGACGACTGATTTACAAAAAGAGCATAAAGGCTGTTTTGATCGTGCTGCAGGCTCTGGCAGCCGGTGTACTTATGTACTGTCTCCTGAATATCGGCTTCTGGATGGAAGGCTCGTTCAGCCTGCGTGAATTGTCCCGCAGCTACGAGGAGAGCGAGCTGTTCCTGCGCCAGGTCGATACCATTCTGTACAACAAGATCCGGGGGCAGGACAACACAGCGCTGTTCGAGACGAACGGGGAGTTTGACCCGGAGCTCGATATTGATATCCAGTCCTATGGCGTGGCAGGGAGCACGGTCAAGGATATGAATACGACGTATTGCCTCGGCGACCTGCTGGAATTTTATGAGAATGGCGGGCAGCTTGCGTTGCATGAGGCGCTCGCGGCCGCGTCGGCAGGCCAGGGGAAAGGCCGGGACGCCGGTGAGATTCTGGACGCGCGTTCGGATGAGCTGGAAACAATTTTGCCGGTAACGGGCATATCCCTGTCAGAATGCTCAAGGTGGTATTCTGACTCCGCCAGTTTTATTTATACGATGTATACGTTGCTTGACGAAGTGTCTTCCGATCTTTATGCGCGGTATCAGGAATACACGCAGCAGCAGGATGAGAGCTGGTCGGCGGACGCGCCGAGCAACCTCCGCTATTGTATTGAAAATACGGCGACGGGCGTCCTCTACACGAACACAGGGGAGGACAGCTATGGGGAGGCTGCCGCGGCGATTGATGCGCTGCCGGATTTTGTGAGCCTGTATAAGGGGGAACGCAGTTTTAACATCATGGTTGCGGATCCCGAGAGCGTGCTGAATCCGGCTGCCGAAGCGTGGTTCATGGAGGAGCGTTTTGTGAACACGAACGAGCGGGTCTGCCTGGCTGTGGATCTGGCATATCCGGTCGGAGACATCCTGCAGACGTATGCAGGTTATTTCGCAGAGCGTGAGACAGTGGTGTGGACCTCAGTTATCACAGCAGTACTCTGCGCGGTTGTGCTTGCGGGGGCGTTTGTGCTGACGCTTGCCGGGGCGGGTTGGAGCGAAGGGCATATCACGCCGGTGCAGGGGCGTATTGACCGCGTGCCGACGGAGCTTGCAGCAGGGATTTATGTGATCATAGCGGTGCTGTATCTGCTCGCGCTCTCAGTGATGCAACGTGGGCTGGATGATATTTTCAGTGGGGAGCGCGTTGCCCTCTCCGGGATCGCGGCTTCCGCGTGGCTGGTATTCTGGTCTGCCTGTGCGGGGCTGGTCCGGCGTGTCCGCATGAAGACGCTCTGGTCGAACAGTATCAGCCGGATGCTGGTGCGCACATGGAAGCAGGTGACGGCGGCAAGGGCGGCTTCCGGGCAGCTTTTGTTTTGTTACATTATCTTTTTCATCCTGAACTTTATGTTCCTGCTGTTCGGGAGAGTCGGCATTTTTCTTGTGCTGGTGCTTGATATGGCTGTGCTGCTGTACCTGCTGCGCGATATGGCGAGCAAGCAGAGCGTGTGGGAGGGGATCCACCAGATTTCACGCGGGGATCTTACGTACAAGATCGACACGTCCACGCTTCAGGGAGAGGCGTATGAGATGGCAAAGGCTGTCAACGAGATGGGAGACGGGTTGCAGAAGGCTGTCGATGCGATTGTGCGCAATGAGAGGCTCAAGGCGGAGCTGATCACAAATGTTTCGCACGATATCAAGACGCCGCTGACCTCGATTGTCAACTATGTGGATCTGCTGAAGCGGGAAAATCTCGAGGGGGAGCGGGTGCAGCATTATATCGAGGTGCTCGACCAGAAATCACAGCGGCTGCGCCAGCTCACGGAGGATCTTGTCGAGGCGAGCAAGATCAGCTCGGGCAATATTGAGCTGCATATGGAGCGGCTGCAGCTTCAGAGCATGATCTGGCAGGCCTCGGGTGAGTTTGAGGAGCGCTTTGAGGAGCACGGGCTGGTGATGAGATGTTCGCTTGCGCATGAGCCGGTCTTCATCATGGCGGATGGACGGCAGCTCTGGCGGATCCTTGAGAACCTGCTCGGCAATATCTGCAAGTACGCGCGGGAGGGGACGGAGATTTCCGTCAGGCTGGAGAGCCGCGATGGCAGGGCGTATCTGGCGCTTGAGAATACGTCGCGCGAGCCGCTGCCGGAGGATGCGCAGGAGCTCACAGGCAGGTTTGTCCGGGGCGACCGCAGCCGCAGTACGGAGGGGAGCGGACTGGGGCTTTCGATTGCGCAGAGCCTTACGGAGCTGCAGGGAGGGACATTTGAGATCAGCGCGCAGGGGGAACGGTTCCTTGCGTCGCTCACTTTCCCGGTGTCCTGAACAGATTGCGGTGTATCTGAAATTTCTATGAAATCCGTGTGCAATCCGTTGACATTCCCTTTTTTTCGTTGTAAGGTTGTTATGCCTGTCAGCGTATTGATTTGCCGGTATGATCGAGGGTATATGCCTGCTCACGTCAGGATATATTGGCAATTAATTGCGTGGGCGGGGATATAAAACGTAACTGTTCAGCACAGGCCGAAGCGTTTGCCGCTGGGGCTGTGAGAAGAGGATTCGTCAGGTTTCAATATTACCAGAGAATGTGAGGCGGCGGAAATGAAGAAATGGTTTACTGATTTTATGAGCGGAAGATATGGGACTGACCAGCTCTCGAAGGCCACGCTTATCCTGTGCCTGGTGTGCATTATACTGAATGCGTTTACCAGATTCAGCCCCTTATACCTGCTGGCGCTTGTGCTGCTGGTCTGGTGCTATTTCCGGATGTTTTCACGCAATTATGTGAAGCGCAGCGCGGAGAACCAGAGGTATCTCGATGCGACCTGGAAGGTGCGCGCATGGTTTGGCAAGATGAAGAACCGTGTCGTGCAGAGCAAGGATTACCATATCTACAAATGTCCCTCGTGCGGACAGAAGATCAGGATACCGCGTGGCAAGGGCAAGATCCGCATCACCTGCCCGAAGTGCCGCACAGAGTTTGAGAAAAAGAGCTGAGTGCCATGTTTGGATATATTTATGTGAATGAGCAGGAGCTCAAGCTGAAGGAATATACATCATACCGCAGCTTTTACTGTGGATTGTGCCGCAACCTGCACCAGAGATACGGACGTACGGCTCAGATGATGTTAAACTACGATCTGACATTTCTCGCGATCCTGCTGACCGGGCTGTATGAGCCTGAGACGAAGAGCGGGACGCATCGCTGCATCCTCCATCCGGCGAAGCGCCATCTCGCGGTGGAGAATGAGGCGGTCGATTATGCGGCGGATATGTGTGTGCTGCTGTCCTACCAGAAGCTGATGGATGACTGGCGCGATGAGCATGCAGCTGTCCGGCGGGCGATGGCGGGACGGCTGAAGCATCCGTATGAGCAGCTTTCCGCACAGTACCCGCGCCAGGCCAGGGCGATCGAAGAGAATATAAGCCAGCTTCATGAAGCTGAACGTGCAGGTAGCCGTGACATTGATCTCGTCGCAGGGACGACGGGGCGTTTCCTCGCGGAAATTTTTGTATGGAAGGATGATATCTGGCAGGATGACCTGCGCCGGATGGGATTCTACCTGGGGAAATTTGTGTACCTGATGGATGCGCTGGAGGATGTGGAGAAGGATCGCAGGCATGGCAGCTTCAATGTGTTTGCCGATGGGGACGAGTTGTGGGAGCATACAGGCGGAGAGGAGATCCGTGCGATCCTGACCAGCATGATGGCGGAGTCAGCCCGCGCGTTTGAGCGTCTCCCGGTCCTGGAATATGCTGCGATCATCCGTAATATCCTGTACTCGGGTGTCTGGAGCAGATATACGCTGCTGAAGGAGCTCGACGCGGAGAAAAAGGAAAAGAAAAAGCATGGGCAGCAGTAATGCGATGTCACTGAGAGAATCTTTCAGATGATGGGGCATCGGAGGAGATTATGAAAAATCCATATGAAGTTCTGGGGATATCGGAGAACGCCACGGAGGAGGAGATCAAGAAAGCTTACCGGGCGCTCAGCAGGAAATATCATCCGGACGCAAATATCAATAATCCGAATAAGGCTCAGGCCGAGGAGAAATTCAAGGAGATCCAGCAGGCCTACCAGCAGATCATGTATGAGCGTGAGCACGGCAAGGGCAGCTACGGGAATGCCGGGACGCCCGGCGGGGGCAGCTACGGTGGCTATGGCGGCTATGGAGGATTTGGCGGTTATGGCAGTGGCAATGCAGGCAGCTCGAACAGCCAGTCATGGTCCGAGGAGGATGTGCGGATGCAGGCGGCGGAGAATTATATCCGCAGCCAGCATTATGCGGAGGCGCTCAATGTGCTGAACAATCTGAAGACGCGCAATGCCCGCTGGTATTACCTGAGCGCGATGGCGAACGCGGGGCAAGGCAACAATGTGCTCGCGAAGGAGCATGCGCGCAAGGCGTCCGAACTCGAGCCGAATAATATGGTTTACCGCCAGCTCGTCTCACAGATGGAGAATGGCGGCCAGTGGTATCAGTCGATGGGCAGCGAGTATGGCAGCCCGTTTACTGGTGGCGACTGGTGTATGAAATTATGTCTGATCAACGCATTCTGTGGGTGCTGCTGCGGGCGGCCGGTGATGTTCTGCTGACCGGGCGGCCGGATCGGGCAGCGGAGCTGCCGCCCTGGTGCGGGCGGATAGGGTCGATAGCTCTCCCCTATCCGATCGTGAGTGCAGCCGGCAGCGCTGCGTCAAAGCTGTGATGCGCAGTGCGGGCATTTGGTTGCGTCTTTGTGGATCTCGGATTTGCAGTACGGGCAGATCTTCGTCGTAACCTCCGGAGCCGGGGCGGGCTTATGTAATTTGTTGAGGCCCTTGATCACCATGAAAATCACGAATGCCGTCAGCAGGAATTCCACGATAAGCTGAATGAAGTTGCCGTAGGCGATAACCGGAGCGCCTGCCTCCTGTGCCTCGGCCAGAGTCTTGTAGGTCTCGCCATTCAGGGAAATCATCAGATCTGTGAAATTGATCTTGCCGGTGATCAGCGTGATGACGGGCATCACAATATCGTTCACGAGAGAAGTCACGATCTTGCTGAATGCACCGCCGATGATGACGCCGACCGCCATGTCCACAACATTTCCGCGCATGATAAACGCTTTAAATTCACCAATTATTTTGTTCATTGGCAATTCCGCCTTTCTCTTCATTTTTTATTAATGATTATAGCATGGCCTGCCTGAAAAATCTATGCTATACTAAAAGAAGTTTGCTTAATAATCCGGCAGGTAAAGGAGGCAATTCAATGCGTTTTATGCATATCGCAGACGTACATCTGGGGGCGGCTCCCGACCATGGTTATCTGTGGGCGAAGGACCGCGGGCGTGAGCTGTGGGAGAGCTTCCGGCGCTGCATCAGCGATGCGAACGAGAAGAAAGCGGATCTTCTGTTGATTTCCGGGGATCTGTTTCATCGCCAGCCGGAGCCGCAGGAGCTTGCGGAGGTAAATTACCTGTTTTCGACGCTGGAGCGCACGGTCGTCGTGCTGATGGCGGGCAATCATGATTATCTGACGCCTTCCTCGCCGTACCTGAATTTTCCGTGGAATGAGAATGTTGTCTGTATGTTTGCCCGGCAGTGCGAGCGGGTGAGGCTGCCGGAGCTGAAGGCTGAGATCTACGGCTTCAGTTATTACAGGCAGGAGATCAGGGAGCCTCTGTACGATGAGCTGGAGGCGGAGCAGAGCGAATATTTCAAAATATTGCTGGCGCATGGAGGCGATGCGGATCATATTCCGCTGAACAAGGACCGTCTTGCCTCGGCCGGATTTGACTATATTGCGCTTGGCCATATCCACAAGCCGCAGGTCTATATCCGCAATCTGGCTATGTACGCGGGGGCGCTTGAGCCGGTTGACAGCGGGGACACAGGCCCGCACGGCTATATCATTGGCGATGTGAAACGCAATAAGGCCAGGCTGTCGTTTGTCGATGCCGCCACGCGCCAGTACAGGAATGAGGAGGTCATCGTTACGGAAGCTGACACGGCATTTTCCGTTCGGGAGAAGATCGCGTCGGCGGTCCATTCGTGCGGCGTGCAGCATACATATCGGATTATTTTGAAGGGGGAGCGCCATCCGGGGTTCCGCCCGGATATCAGGGAATATATGAAATGCGGGCGGATTCTCGAGGTTGTCGACAGGACGGTCCCGGCGTTCCATCTTGACGAACTGCACCGGCGCTATCGCGGGCAACTGATCGGGGATTATATCGAGAGCTTCGGGGACGGGGAGCGCAGCCTGATCGAGGAGAAAGCGCTGCGGTACGGCCTGGAAGCGCTGTTGTATCCCGAGGAACGGTGCTATGGAGGAAAGTGAGGAAGTATGGAGATTCAGGAGCTGGTGCTCAGGCATTACGGGAAATTTGACAATCATCGGATTGTACTGAAGCCGGGTATCAATATCATATATGGTGGGAATGAATCCGGCAAGACAACGATCCATTCCTTTATCAGAGCTATGTTTTTCGGGCTGAGCCGCGGGCGCGGCAGGGCGGCGCGGGCGGACGAGTATCAGGTTCGCCAGCCCTGGGAGACGCCGGGCGCTTTCCTTGGCTCCATGCGCGTGCGGGAAAATGGGCAGACCTATCGGATCGACCGGTGTTTTGACAGGAGCACCGAGCCGCTGCGTGTGACGTGTGAGAGTGAGGGCTGGGAAGCGGAACGGCCCGGGGAGGTGATCGCGGCACTGACCGGCGGGATCAGTGAGGCGGCCTTTGTGAATACCGTGTTCATCCCACAGGCGCACTGCGAGACGGATGAGGCGCTGGCACAGGAGCTGCAGCGCTATATGGTGAATACTGATTATGCAGGGGACGGAGAGCTCGATGTGACGAGGGCGCTCGCGAAGCTGCGCAGGAAGAAGAAACAGCTTGAACAGAAGCAGAAAAAGGAGGATGAGCAGCAGGAGACACAGATTGCGGCGAAGCAGGCGCAGGCCGAAGCGTTGAGGGCGGATCTCGGGCGGCTGAGAGCCGAGGCCGCGCGGTATACGATGAGGAACGGGGCGGATGATGGCGCAAAACGGGGATCCGGGACGGACATTGGCGGCCGGGATTACAGCGGGAACGGCAGAGACAGCGGAGGAGATCAGGACTACGATGTGGATAACGCGCCGGTACCGGCGCGCTCGCGCCATATATTGGAGGTGCTTCTTTTCATAGCCGGGCTTCTTGCGCTGGCAGGGGCACTTGTGCTTGAAGGACAGGCGATACGGATCTTTCTCGGCATTTTCTCGGCGGTTTTCGTCGGGATGATTTTTGCCGTGCATTTTGTGCTTGGTGGGCATCGGGATGGCAGAGTGGAGGCGGAAGAAGAGCAGGCGTCCTGCCCGACACGGCTGCTGGAGGAGATCAGCAGCCGCGAGGGGCAGTATCAGAAGCTTCTGGACGAGCTGGAGGCTCTTTACAGCAATGATATACGTCTCGACGGCGCGGACACGGAGATTGCGGCCCTGAAGCTCGCGATCGACCGGATCTGTGAGCTGTCGTCCGGGATTTATCAGGAGAGCGGAGGCAGGCTGAACGAGGCAGCGTCGCGTATCCTGGGTGAGATTACAGGAGGACGCTACAACCATATTATCATGAACGACCTCTCCGAGGTGCGCATCCATACGCCGGACCGTGTACTCGGGCTGCATCAGGTCAGCGGCGGTACGATGCAGCAGATTTACTTTGCACTGCGGATGGCCGCGGGCGAGCTGCTTTCGGGCGGCAGGGCGCTGCCGGTTGTGCTCGACGAGACCTTTGCGATGTATGACGACGACCGTCTCGAAGCCGTGCTGAGGTGGCTGAAAAGGAGCCGCCGCCAGGTGATTCTGTTTACATGCCAGAAGCGGGAGCGTGAGATCCTCACGCGGCTGGAAGGGACGTGAGCTGTCCGGATGAAATGCTGTGCCTGCGCCATATCCGCCGGATGTCTGTCCGGCGGATATGGCGCAGGCGGGGGGAAAGACGCGGCCTCTGGCCGGACATGATCTAGGTCGGGCAGGACAAAACTGATTTTGGACGCATTATTTTTATTCCTTTCGTTCAGCCCTTTTCTTCGCAAGGAACTTATTGATGCGTCCCATTGGGTTGAGCAGGTCGCTCACTGACCCGTCATGGTTCAGCGTATCGATCAGCAGCGCGATATATTTGCTCAGGTCGCAGCCTGTATAATAAGGCCGTTTCAGCAGTTCCTCCGGCTGGTAGACGAGGTTCGTCGTCAGCAGGGCATGGAAGAGACCCTGCGCATATGCGCGGTCAAACTTTTCCATGCCGTTCGTGAACAGCCCGAACGTCGAGCAGAGGAAGATGCGTGCCGCACCGCGCTTCTTGAGTTCGGTCGCGACGTCGATCATGCTGTCGCCGGAAGAGATCATATCGTCAAGGATCACGACGTCCTTGCCCCGGATGTCAGAGCCGAGGAATTCGTGGGCAACGATCGGGTTGCGCCCATTCACGATGCGGGCGTAGTCGCGTCTCTTGTAAAACATACCCATATCGACGCCGAGGATATTCGCCATGTAAATCGCACGGCCTGCCGCTCCCTCGTCCGGGCTGATGATCATCAGATGCTCCGGATCGACTCTGAAATCAGGCGCCGCGCGGAACAGCCCCTTGATGAGCTGGTAGACCGGCTGGATCGTCTCAAATCCGTGCAGTGGGATCGCGTTCTGTACACGCGGATCGTGCGCGTCAAAGGTCAGGATATTCTCGACGCCCATCTTCACAAGCTCCTGCAGGGCGAGCGCACAGTCGAGAGATTCGCGCCCGGTGCGCTTGTGCTGCCGACTCTCGTACAGGAACGGCATGATGACGTTGATGCGCCGTGCCTTGCCGCCGACCGCCGCGATGATACGCTTCAGATCCTGAAAGTGGTCATCAGGGGACATATGGTTCGTATGCCCGAACAGCCTGTAGGTCATGCTGTAATTGCAGACATCGACCAGGATATACAGGTCGTCGCCGCGGACGGAATCGTTGATAACGCCCTTTGCCTCGCCTGAGCCGAAGCGCGGCACGCTCGCGTCAATCAGATAAGAAGGCCTGGAATAGGTAGCCAGCAGAGGGCTGCCGCTGTGTTCATGGTCACGCTCCTGCCTCCACTCTACAATGTGCCTGTCGATCTTCTGCCCGAGCGTTTCGCAGCTCTTCAGGGCAATGATACCGAGCTCTCCGACAGGAATTGTCTCAAGATTACGTTCGTATCCGGTCTGAAATTCCATACTGTGATCCTCCGTAAAAGGTACTTTTGTACGCCGATATTTTATCATAAAAATGAAACAGGTCAAGTTTTTGTTATGATGCAGGCGGGGGCGCCCCGCCACTGTGCGGTTCCGGGCAATCCGATTCAGTGACGCAGTTTTTTCTGGAGGCGGATATCGTCGCCGATCAGGCGAAGCATAATGTAGCTGCTGGAAATACGTGAGAAGATACGTTCCGAGTACATATCGGCAAACGTGGAGAGCGCGAGATTGGTCGAGATCAGCGTGCTCTTCCTGCGCAGGATCCTCTCGTTCAGCACGAGGAAAAGCTGCGATGACACAAAGGAGTTGACGAGTTCTGTCCCGAGATCATCAATGATCAGGAAATCACATTCAAAAATGTGCTGTGTAAATTCATTCTGTGCAGAGGGGTCGGTGCGCCCGAAAGCGGTATCCGCGAACAGCTCGAACAGCCGGAATGCGGAAAAATATATCACGGAATGCGTCGTATCAAGCAGCTCCCGCGCGATACAGTGGGAGAGGAATGTTTTGCCGAGCCCCGTATCTCCGTAGAGAAAGATATTCTCGAATTTGCTGTCAAATTCCTTCGCGAAGCGGCGGCATTCCGCCGCTGCGCGCCTGGCAGTCTGTTTTGCGGTCAGGCCGGTCACCGGGTCAGTGATCTGATCCGAGTAATATTTCAGCGAGAATGTGGAAAAATTTTCGCTCTGCAGGGCTTCGCGCAGATTCGACTGCATATAGAGCAGGTCGATGACGGCCTGCCGGAAGCAATGGCATTTCTCTGTGCCGATGTAGCCGGTATCCTGGCAGTCAGGGCAGCGGTAGACCGGGCTCAGATAATCCTCCGGGTAACCGGAAGCGCGCAGCAGACCGCTGCGCCGGGCGGAGAGGACATCAATCTTTCCCTGAAGGGCTGCGAGCGCCTGCCTGTCCGAAGTGGTACGGGACCCATTTGCAGCCACGTGCCGCGCGCCAGTTGTGCTGTCCTCCCCGAGCAGCATCGCCCGTGCGCAGGCCGTCCCTGCGGCAGCGATCTCGGCGTCGATCCCGGCAAATTCCGGGATGTGTGCGCAGACCTCCTGCCTGCGCCTTGAGAGCTCCTGTTGGTTGCTGGCCTGCTGCCGTTCATAGTCCCGCATGATCGTATTGTATTGCGTGTTCGTCAGTCCCATGATAACTCCTTTACTGGTTCAGAAGCTGCCGTTCAAGCTGGCTGTAATCGTAGTCGCGCTGCTTGAAATTGTTGAAGCGGTTCCCGGCTGCTTTTGGCGGTTTCGCCGCGGCTTTTTTCTGTTCCTGGATCCGCCTGCGGTCGAGCTCCTCAATGTCGGCCATTGATTTGACACCGCTCTTGTGCCACTGAGAGAGAATCTTGTCGGCATACTGGAAATTCGGCTGGTGCGTCTGGACGACAGTCCTGCGGCATGCCTCAAGAATAATGTCGGTCGGGAACGCGAGCTCTTCGAGCCAGCGCGTCATGATCTCCTGCTCGACAGGAGCCGGGTTACGCCCCCTGATCCCGAAAGCGTTCAGGATCGTAAAATAATTCTTATTGTAAAGGTTTGATTCCTGCTTGGCCTGCAGTACGGTAGTGATACCGGCTTCCGCCCAGGCCAACGCGACCTTGCGCATATAGTGGCGGCTGCCTGAGCCCTTTGAGATGCAGTATTCAAGCAGATATTCGATCAGGTCCGCCGAAAAATGAAGCGTATCATAATAATAGATAAAATCGCCCTGCTCGGAAGAAGTGATCGGCCTCTGCAGATACTGCTCCGCGATAAAAAAGAGCTGGCGCAGTTCCTTCTGCTCGCGCTGTGAGGCGCCGGACAGGATGTCGTTCCCGGTGGAAATTGCATTCCGGGGGAGCGCATCGGAATCTTCACGGGGTGATCCTGCCTGCCGGTTACCGTCGCCCACATACGAGGATTCGGATTGATTGGCCGGGCAGCCCTGCCCGTCTGTCTGCGAAGCGCGGCGCCGCCTGTCCCGTGACAGACTGCCGGCGGCAGACATAAGCGACGGCTCTGTGAACGTGATGGCTGTCAGCTCCCCGTCGCGGTTTTCCTGTATGCGCAGCAGCCCCTGCTTCTCCCAGTATGTAACTGCGCGGCGGACGTCGTTCTCTGTGTGCTCGAATACATCCGCGATTGATGACAGCGACAATTCCCGCCCTGTGTTTGCGCAGCGCAGGAGATAGAGATATACCTTGACAAATTCCCCGTTTGCGTGAGGCATATACTGGTCAATAAACGAATTCTGGATGACCGTCGCGCCTTCGGGAGATTCCGTAAAAATTTTCATCTGCTTCACTCTCCAAAGAAATCCATGCTGTCAGTATATCATATACGGAGAAAAAAGAGAATAATGAGTTTTATAGGAAACGACATAATACCGTTTCCTATGCGCAGCCCGCGAGAGGTATCTTGCTGCTGGGGCAGCCCACTTTCGCGCGGGCGGATAGGGTTGATGGCTCTCCCCTATCTGGTTTATAGATGCACACGGCCGCATGGGGGAACAGCCACCTATGGCGGCATACGGCCGGCGCAATAAGGAAACAACAGATTTCACAAAAAAGGTGTGAATAACCCTGTGGATAATGTGGATAACTGCCGTCAGGCCGCATGAATATCGAATATTTTGATGTGGATAAAACGGGGACAGACACGGCATGGCTATGGGGATGCTTTGCCGGTCAGCGGCCTGTCTGTCCGAGCAGCTTGTCGCCGATCTTTCCCACATCGCCTGCGCCCATCGTGATCACCATATCGCCGGGGACACAGTGGGAGAGCAGGAAATTCTCGATCTCGTCGAAGGTCGGGAAGTAGTATGCGTCCTTTCCGAGCGCCTTGAGTTTCTCACGGACATCGTCGGAGCTGATGCCGAGATCGTCCGTCTCGCGTGCCGGGTAGATCCTGGCGAGGACGACATGGTCCGCGAGCGCGAGCGCATCGGCGAATTCGTCCATCAGCGCTTTCGTGCGCGTGTAGGTGTGGGGCTGGAAGACACACCAGACCTCGTGGCACGGGAATGTCTTCGCAGCGTGCAGCGTCGCGCGGATCTCGGTCGGATGGTGGGCGTAGTCATCGACGATCGTGACACCGCCGGTCTTGCCCTTCTTCTGGAAGCGGCGGTCTGTCCCGGTAAAGGAGACAAGGCCTTTGGCGATTCTGTCGGCAGGGATGCCGAGGAGGTCAGCCGCCGCGACAGCCGCCGCAGCGTTCGCGACATTGTGCTCGCCAGGCACCGACAAGCGGATGCTGAGAACCGGCTTCTGCGCCTGGGTCAGCCGGAACGAAGCGAATCCGTTCTCATCATATGTAACCTGCTGTGCACAGTAATCCCCCTCCCCGACACCAAAGGTCACGACACGGCATACCAGGCCGTCCGTCAGCTCAGAGAGCTGCGGGATCGCCGCGTTGGCCACAAGCGCGCCGTCCGCCGGGATGCGCTCCGCGAACCGCCGGAACGAATGCCGGATGTCGTCGAGATCCTTGAAGAAATCGAGATGGTCCGCGTCGATATTGAGCACAATGCCGATCTTCGGCGTCAGATGCAGGAAGCTGTTCGTATATTCACAGGCTTCCGTCAGGAAATAGTCCGAAGCGCCGATGCGGACATTGCCGCCGATCGAGTGAAGGATCCCTCCGACAGAAACCGTCGGGTCGAGATCGGCGTGCATCATGATGTGCGTCAGCATCGAGGTAGTCGTCGTCTTGCCGTGCGTACCGGCGACTGCGACGGACTGCCCGTAGTTATTCATAAGCTGGCCGAGCAGCTCCGCGCGCGAGAGCATTGGGAGCTGCCTGGCGGCGGCTTCGGCATACTCCGGATTGTCCGGGCGGATGGCAGCCGTATAGACGACAACGTCGATATCGTCAGTGAGATTACCCGCACTCTGCGGGACTGCGATTCCCGCCCCGAGCTGCCGGAGCCATTGCGTCAGTTCGCTCTCATGTGCATCCGAGCCGGTCACCGTGAAATGCCGGTGCAGCAGCACAGCGGCGAGGCCGCTCATACTGATGCCGCCGATGCCGATGAAATGGATATGCACCGGGCTGTCATAATTTATCTGATACATTTTGAAAATCTCCTTTTAAAATATTTGCAGGTCCGGAACAGATTCCGAAAAATGCCCGGCATTCTCATATGTCAGGATACCGGAAGCAATGTATCTGTTATTCTCCATTATACTCAATTCTCCATAAATGTAAAAGGATTTTGTGCCATGGGAAACTGAGCCATGAGTAAATTTATAAGTGATGTCAGAAATTGTCGGTTTTTGCCGAAACTTGTAAAAATATACAAAATATCTGCGACGAAATTTGAATATATCCCACAAAAATTGGGCTACATACCTTTACGAAACTGACCTGTTAAGTTATTTATAATAAAAACCGGGAAAAAAGGTAGAAATAATTGTAAAAAATGTTCACTATTCCCCAAACATATGCTATAATGGTAAGGATAAAATTTTAACAGCAAGAGGTGATAAAGTGATTAAAAAAGAAATGATAGCGATGCTGCTGGCAGGCGGGCAGGGAAGCCGCCTGGGGATTCTGACATCAAAGGTAGCGAAGCCTGCAGTGGCATTCGGTGGCAAATATCGCATTATTGACTTCCCACTGAGCAATTGTATCAACTCCGGCATCGATACGGTCGGCGTCCTGACACAGTACCAGCCGCTCCGGCTGAATACACATATTGGCATCGGCATCCCGTGGGATCTGGACAAGAATGAGGGCGGTGTGTCCGTCCTTCCGCCGTATGAGAAGGTCGGCAAGACCGAGTGGTATACCGGTACGGCCAATGCCATCTACCAGAATCTGGCCTATATGGAGTCCTTCCATCCGGACTATGTCCTGATCCTTTCCGGCGACCATATTTACAAGATGGATTATGAGGTGATGCTTGACTACCACAAGGCGCACAATGCCGATGTCAGCATAGCCGTCATGCCGGTCCCGCAGGAGGAGGCGAGCCGCTTCGGCATTGTCGTGGCGGACGGGAACGGCAGGATCAGGGAGTTCCAGGAGAAGCCGAAGGAGCCGAAGAGCAACCTTGCATCGATGGGGATCTACATATTTACGTGGAAGACCCTCAAGGAAGCGCTCCTCGCTCTTTCCGAGCAGAGCAACTGTGATTTCGGCAAGCATGTCATCCCGTACTGCCATGAGAAGGGAGAGACGCTCGTCGCTTACGAGTACAACGGCTACTGGAAGGATGTCGGGACGCTTGGCTCCTACTGGGAAGCGAATATGGAGCTGATCGATATCATCCCCGAATTCAATCTTTACGAGGAATTCTGGAAGATCTACACGAAGAACGATATCCTGCCGCCGCAGTATATTTCGGCGGATTCCGTGATTGAGCGCAGCCTGATCGGCGACGGCTCGGAGATCTATGGCGAGGTGCGCAATTCCATCATCGGCTGCGGCGTCGTGGTTGAGAAGGGCGCGGTTGTGCACGACTCGATTATCATGCAGAATGCCTGCATCCGGGCGGATGCGAAGCTGTACAAGGCGATCGTAGCGGAGAATGCTGTGATCGGCGAGCGGGCGGAGCTCGGCGTCGGCGAGGAGAAGCCGAACAGGGTGAAGCCGTCGGTTTATGCATTCGGACTTGCGGTGGTGGGTGAGAATGCCGTGATCCCGGCTGATGTGAAGATCGGGAAGAATACCGCGGTTACGGGTGTGACGGCGCCGGAGGATTATCCGGGCGGGCTGCTCGACAGCGGTGAGATTTTAGATAAGGCAGGTGATGTGCAATGAGGGCGGTAGGAATGATTTTAGCCGGAGGCAACAGCTACAGGATGAAAGAATTGTCAAACAAGAGGGCGATCGCGGCTATGCCGATAGCCGGGAGCTTCAGGAGCATCGACTTCGCGCTCAGCAGTATGTCCAATTCGGGCATCCAGAAGGTCGCGGTGCTGACGCAGTACAATTCGCGCTCCCTGAACCAGCACCTGAGCTCGTCCAAATGGTGGAATTTTGGCCGCAAGCAGGGCGGCCTGTTCGTATTCCCGCCGATGGTGACGTCGGACAACAATTACTGGTACAGAGGAACGGCAGACGCGATCCACCAGAATCTCGATTTCCTGCGCCAGTGCCATGAGCCATATGTGGTGATAGCGTCCGGCGATGGCGTTTACAAGCTTGATTATGCGAAGGTGCTGGAGTACCATATTGCGAAAAAAGCTGATATTACGGTAGTCTGCAAGGATATTCCGGGGTCTGAGGATGTCACGCGGTTCGGCATCGTCCAGACAAACGAGGACGGCAGGATCGTCCAGTTTGACGAGAAGCCGATGGCAGCGTCGTCGCACACGATTTCGTGCGGCATCTATGTGATCCGCCGCCGGCAGCTGATCGAGCTGATCGAGAAGTCGATCGAGGAGGGACGGCATGATTTTGTCAGGGATGTGCTGATCCGCTACAAGGACGTGAAGCGTATCTACGGATATAAGATGCAGGAATACTGGAACAATATCGCGTCTGTTGAGGCTTATTATCAGACGAACATGGATTTCCTCAAGAAGGAAGTCCGCGACTATTTCTTCCGTGAATACCCGGACGTACATTCCAAGGTGGACGACAATCCGCCTGCGAAATACAATCCGGGGAGCTGCGTGAAGAACAGCCTGATTGCAAACGGCTCGATCATCAATGGATATGTGGAGAATTCCATCATTTTCAAAAAAGTGTTTGTGGGAGGGAATTGTGTCATTAAGAATTCCATTGTCCTGAACGATGTCTATCTCGGGGATAATGTCTATCTGGAGAACTGTATTGTCGAGAGCCGCGATACGATCCGCGCGAATTCGCGCTATGTCGGCGAGGACGGGATAAAGATCGTGATCGAATCCAATGAGCGTTACGTTCTGTAGAACGCAAGGGAACCGATAGCATAGATCCGGATATGCTGACGTATGTCCGAGTGGCAGGCCGTCCGCATCCGGAGCAGGAAACCACGAGGGAGAGATGGATGAATATAACTGATGTAAGAGTGAGAAAGGTCGCACATAGCGGAAAGATGAAAGCAGTGGTATCGATCACGCTTGACGGCGAGTTCGTAGTACACGATATCAAGATAATCGAGGGCGATAAGGGCATATTTATAGCGATGCCGAGCAGGAAAGCGCCGGACGGTGAATACCGTGATATTGCGCATCCAATCAATTCAGAGACGCGGGAACGTATCCAGAAAATTGTTCTGGAGGAATACGGGAAAGCGGCTGATCTTCCGGAGGGCGAAGAATAACAACCAGGGACAGGCATTACCTCTATAAGGAAAATGGAAAAGGCGAATTGATAAAAATGAAGAACCGGCGTGCGGGAAATCCGTATGGCCGGTTCTTTCTTTTATGCGCACAGGGCGGCAAGTAGGTCAGATTGCATCTTCCCTTCTCGATTGCGCAGACCCTAACAGGACTGCTTTTTGCCTGAAACAGCAGGCGCAGCGTTGCGCCTGAGCGTACTGAGAA
>CAYRKA010000026.1:0-7749 GCA_964424785.1 uncultured Lachnospiraceae bacterium
CTCCGGGGCAGGAAATACGCTCACATCCGGAGGAATGGAGCAGCTGCTGATGCGGTACAGCCTCTCCGGAGATGTGGTCAGCTTCCTGTTTCTGTGTGACCTCGTCCATACCCTGCTCCTCATGTTTCCCCTGCTATGTGCGTTCCGGCTGCTGGTTATCCTGTGGCGCGCGTTATTGGCCGACGGCCCGTCCGGCGCTGAACAGTCCCGGGCATTGCCAGACAACACGTCCGATGCCGGGCAGCCGCTCTGTGCATCATCAGGCGCTTCTGTTTCCAGACGTGTCGTCCTGTTTGCAGCCGGTGTGAGCATCCTTGCCGCATCCTGTTATCTGATCAGGAAAGAGTTCCGGATCCCGGCGGATATGATTCCGACGAGATGGTCGGATTTCTCCTTCTGGACTGCGTGGTGGGAGACACAGCGCCGGAATCTGCTGCTGATTCTCGGCAGCGCACAGGGAGAAGCACAGCTCATGGCGCTTTGGAACTTGCTTGTGTCATTGTTTTGCAACCTGCTGTCAATGATCGCGGTGCGGTAACGGCTGGTGTTTCACAGATTTTTATCCGTCACAGTGGTACGCTCAAAGCGCATGGGGTTTTGGGCATAAAATGATATCCGCGCAGGCATTCGCCGGTAAAGCAGCAGGAGGTCATGCGGCTAAAGCGCTCCTGCCCGGGATACAGGAGGACGCAGCCGGATTAAATTACGATCATTTATCGACGGGTACCCTTTTCTGTGTTATGATAATCAATGGATGATTATAAACGACAGAAAGGGGCATTTTGGATGGGAAATACCTCAGAAAATAAACGTGTAAAGCATATCTGCCTCGGCATCCTCGCCCATGTCGACGCAGGGAAGACGACGCTCTCGGAGGCTATCCTGTACCTGACCGGCAGCATCCGGAAGCTTGGCAGGGTGGATCATCAGGATGCGTTTCTCGACAATTTTGCGCTGGAGCGGGAGCGCGGCATTACGATTTTTTCCAAACAGGCGGAGCTGATGCTCGGGGACAGGCCTGTGACGCTGCTGGATACGCCGGGGCATGTCGATTTCTCGGCGGAGATGGAGCGGACGCTGCAGGTCCTCGACTGTGCGGTGCTCGTGATCAGCGGCGCGGACGGGGTGCAGGGGCATGTCGAGACGCTGTGGCGGCTGCTGGGGCGCTATCAGATTCCGACTTTCCTTTTTATGAATAAGATGGATCAGCCGGGGACAGACCGCGCGGCGCTGATGGCGGAGCTTGGGAAGCGGCTCGATTCGCGCTGTGTCGATTTTGGTGAGGAGCAGGAGACGTTGTATGAGAATCTCGCAATGTGCGACGAGGAGGTCCTCGAGCAGTATCTTGAGGATGGTGCGATCCGTGAGGAGCAGATCGGGCGGATGGTCGCCGCGCGGCAGGTCTTTCCGTGCTATTTCGGGTCTGCATTGAAGCTGCAGGGCGTGGAGAAGCTGCTGGACGGCCTGGACCGGTACGGCGGGGTGCGGGAGTATCCGGCTGCGTTTGGCGCGCGGGTGTACAAGATTACGCGCGACACGCAGGGGAACCGGCTGACGCATATGAAGATCACGGGCGGGACGCTGCACGTAAAGGACGTCCTGACGAACCGCAGGGAGGAGGCGCAGGAAATCTGGGAGGAGAAGGCTGACCAGATCCGCGTTTACTCGGGCGCTTCTTTCCAGATGGTGCAGGAGGCGGCTGCCGGGACGGTCTGCGCTGTGGCCGGGCTCAGCCGGACATATGCGGGGCAGGGTCTTGGTATTGAGCCGGAGGCGGAGCTGCCGCTGCTTGAGCCTGTGCTCTCATACCGGGTGGAGCTGCCGCCAGACTGTGATGTGCATCAGGCGTTCTTGAAGCTCCGTATGCTTGAGGAGGAGGAGCCGCAGCTCCATATCGTCTGGGATGAGCAGCTCGGGGAGATCCATGCGCAGCTCATGGGCGAGGTCCAGACAGAGATTCTGCAAACGATCATCCGGGAGCGGTTCGGCATCCCGGTTTCGTTTGGAGAGGGCAATATTGTCTATAAAGAAACCATCCGGAAAGCGGTCGTCGGGCTTGGCCATTTTGAACCGCTGCGCCATTATGCGGAGGTGCATCTGCTGCTGGAGCCGGGGGAGCGCGGCAGCGGCCTGCAGTTCGCGACTGTCTGCAGCGAGGATGTGCTGGACCGCAGCTGGCAGCGGCTGATCCTGACGCACCTTGAGGAGAAGGCGCACCGAGGGGTGCTGACCGGCTCGGAGATCACGGATATGCGGATCACATTGCTGACGGGGAGGGCGCATCTGAAGCACACGGAGGGCGGCGACTTCCGCCAGGCTACCTACAGGGCGGTCCGGCACGGGCTGAAGTGTGCCGAGAGTATCCTTCTGGAGCCGGTTTATGACTTCCGGCTCGAGGTGCCGGCCGGGTCGGTTGGCCGTGCGCTTTCGGATATCCAGAAGATGGCGGGCCGCTTTGAGCCGCCGGTGACGGATGGGGATATCGCGGTGATCACGGGCCGTGCACCCGTCGTGACGATGCGCGGTTATCAGACGGAGCTGGTGGCATATACGAAGGGGCGGGGCAGGCTGTCATGTACGGTTGCCGGATATGAGGAGTGCCACAACGCGGCGGAGGTCATCGAGGCGCGCGGCTACGATTCGGAGAGCGATCTTGACAATCCGACCGGCTCGGTTTTCTGTGCCCACGGTGCGGGCTTCGTCGTCGGGTGGGAGCAGGTGAAGGATTACGTGCACATCGAGAATACGTGGAAGCCGGGCGATACGGTGATCCCGGACGAGGACGGATCGGCAGCCCGGGCCGGATTACGGGGGAGGCCTGGCGGCGCCTCCCGCGGCTCTGACCCGGCAGCGACCGAGAAGGAGCTCGAGGAGATTTTCACGCGGACATACGGTCCGGTGCAGCGTGAGCGCAGCCATTTCCTGCGCAGCCATAAGCCGGAGAATGATACGTCGGGCCGGGTACGCAGGCCGCAGGAGGCGCCGGAGGAATACCTGCTTGTCGACGGCTACAATATCATTTTTGCGTGGGATGACCTGAATGAGCTGTCCAGGGTGACGATGGAGGGTGCACGCGGCCGCCTGATGGACATCCTGAGCAACTATGCGGGTTATAAGAAAACGCATCTGATCCTTGTATTTGACGCATATAAGGTTGAGGGGAACCGCGGCGAGGTGCAGAAGTACCATAATATCTATGTCGCCTATACGAAGGAAGCGGAGACGGCCGACCAGTATATCGAGAAGGCAGTCCGCACGATCGACCGCAAATACCATGTGACGGTCGCGACATCCGATGCACTGGAGCAGGTCATCATCCTCGGGGCAGGAGCCACGCGGATGTCGGCGGCCGGCCTGCGTGAGGAGATCGACCTGATGAACCAGGATCTGCGGACGAATTACCTGGAACGGCCCAAGTCCGGCAAAGCGCATATGTTTGACCACCGCCCGGAGGTCGAGGATGAGCTGCGCAGCAGCCTGCCCGAGGGATAGTTACAATAAAGGAGCAGTTGTCTGCCTTTTTGCACAAAAAACTGTGGAAACCTGTGCGGAAAAATGCTATACTATCCGAAAGAGTGTGAAAATCATGCCTGATTTGTGAGAGTTCAAAGAAGCGGCCAGTCCGCGCAGATGGTTTTGGGTGCCGTACTTAGTCGTATTACCGGGCGTGGCTTGAAACAGTAGAAGGAGGATTCAACAATGAGCAAGGATATCAGGGAATTAATTGAGGGCGGCCAGGCGGTTCTCGGTGTTGAGCTTGGTTCCACGAGGATCAAGTCGGTTCTGATCGATGATGAGAACAATCCAATCGCTTCCGGCAGCCATGAATGGGAGAATCAGCTTGTGAACGGTATCTGGACCTACAGTCTCGATGCGATCTGGACCGGCCTGCAGGACAGCTACCGCGACCTGCTTGCCGATGTGAAGGCAAAGTATGGCGCGGACATCGTATCGCTCAAGGCGATCGGTATCAGCGCGATGATGCACGGCTATATGCCATTCAACAATGAGAATGAGCTGATGGTTCCGTTCCGCACCTGGAGAAATACGGTTACGGGGCAGGCATCCGCAGAGCTTTTTAAGCTGTTTCATTACAATATCCCGCAGAGATGGAGTATTGCGCATCTGTATCAGGCGATCCTCAACGGCGAGGAGCATGTGCCGGATATTACATATATCACGACTCTTGCAGGCTATATCCACTGGCAGCTCACCGGGCGGAAGGTGGTCGGTGTCGGCGAGGCGTCCGGCATGTTCCCGATCGATATTGAGACAAAGAGTTACAATCAGGAGATGATCGAGAAGTTTGACGAGCTGATTGCCCCGAAGGGATTTCCCTGGAAGCTGGAGGAGATCCTTCCGAAGACGCTGCTTGCTGGCGAGGATGCAGGCGTCCTGACAGAGGCAGGCGCGAAGCTGCTTGACGTTTCCGGTAAGCTGCAGGCCGGGATTCCGCTCTGCCCGCCGGAGGGAGATGCAGGCACGGGCATGGCTGCGACGAACAGTGTTGCGGTCCGTACCGGTAATGTTTCCGCGGGGACTTCCGTGTTTGCGATGATCGTCCTTGAGAAGGAGCTGACGAAGGCATATGGGGAGATCGACCTTGTGACGACGCCGACCGGCAATCTCGTCGCAATGGTACACTGCAACAACTGTACTTCGGATCTGAACGCATGGGTGAATCTGTTCAAAGAATTCGCGGAGACGTTTGGCATAGAAGCGGACATGGATAAGCTGTTTGGGGTTTTATATAACAAGGCGCTTGAGGGAGACAAGGACTGCGGCGGGCTGCTCGCGTACAACTATTTCTCAGGCGAGCATATCACAGGCTTTGAGGAGGGCCGTCCGCTGTTCGTGCGTACGCCGGATAGCAGGTTCAACCTGGCGAATTTTATGCGTGTGAATCTCTTTACATCGCTCGGCGCGCTGAAGGTCGGGCTGGATATCCTGCTCAAGGAGGAGGATGTGCAGGTGGATAAGATCATGGGCCACGGCGGGCTGTTCAAGACAGAGGGCGTCGGCCAGAGGATCCTCGCGGCGGCGATGAACTCCCCTGTATCCGTCATGAAGACAGCCGGAGAGGGCGGCGCATGGGGCATCGCCCTGCTCGCTTCCTACATGGTCAATAAGAAGGATGGCGAGACGCTTGACGCGTTCCTGGACAACAGCGTATTCGCGGGAGATGCCGGTGTGGAGATGGCTCCGGACGCGGAGGACGTGGCAGGCTTCAACGCGTTTATCGAGACCTACAAGGCAGGGCTTCCGATCGAGCGCGCAGCCGTGGAGACGTTGCGGTAAGCACGGGTATCTGCCGGACATGGCTGGTTGGATCATTACAGGAAAGCAGACATTTCAGGTGTCAAACATAAATTTTCGGGTTGACAGGATGCTGCAATAAGGTTATTATAGAAAAATCAAAAGGTCAGTCAGGCAAAGGAGCCTGGGCTGACCTTTTTATGCGCACGGGGCGGCAAGGAAATTTCAGCGGCAGAGCCGCTGCCGCCCTCGGCGCGGGCGGATAGGGGCGGTAAACTCCCCTATCCGATCAATTATAATTTTATTCTGATAAAGCATTAAAGCAATGGTGCGGTGAATCGGAAAAACTGAGGTGACTATATGGTAAAATATTTTGTAAAACGTTTCCTGATCATGCTGGCGGCGCTGTTTCTGATTGCATTGATCACGTTCATTATCATGCATGCCGTGCCGGGCAGCCCGTTCACGACAGACAAGAAGATCTCGCCGGAGATTGAGGCGGCGCTCGAGGCCAAGTACAATCTGGACGACCCGCTGCCGGTGCAGTTTTTCGACTACATCAAAGGGCTCCTGCATGGGGATTTCGGGCCTTCTTACAAATATACGGGGAAGACGGTCAACGATTTCATCTATAATGGTTTTCCTGTCTCTGCGAAGCTTGGCCTGATTACGGTTGTCTTTGTGCTGCTGACCGCGATTCCAATGGGGATCGTGGCGGCTGTCAAGACCGGGAAGTGGCAGGATATGACGATCATGGCGGTCGCGACGGTCGGTGTCACGATCCCGTCGTTTGTCATTGCGTCGCTGCTGATCTACGTGTTTGCCTACCGGCTGAACTGGCTGCCGACCTTCGGGCTGGACAGCTGGAAGGGCTATATCCTGCCGGTGGTGGCGCTCGGAGGGTATTCGATGAGCTACCTGGCGCGCCTGATGCGCAGCAGCCTGCTCGAGGTCATGGGGCAGGACTATATCAGGACCGCGCGGGCAAAGGGACTTTCCGAGACGAAGGTCATCCTGAAGCACGCGATGCGCAACGCCCTGATCCCGATTGTCACAGTGCTCGGGCCGACCGTGGCCGGGCTGCTGACGGGCAGCTTCGTGATCGAGAAGATCTTTGCAATCCCCGGGCTGGGCGTCCATTTTGTGAACAGCGTGTCGCAGCGGGATTACACGACGATCATGGGCGTGACGATTTTTTACGCGGCTTTTCTGCTGGCGATGGTGTTCCTCGTGGACATTTTTTACTGCCTGATCGACCCGAGGATCAAGTTTGAATAGGAGGCGCGGTACGATGGATGAGTTTACGAAGAGTACAGCAGCCGGGGAGCTGCCATGTGAGGATCCGTGGGGTATGCTGGATGCGGACAGCCGCGACATGGAGAAGCTTTCCGGCAGGAACCGCAGCTTCTTTTCGGATGTGTGGTTCCGGTTCCGCAGGAAGCCGACAGCGGTGGCAGGGCTTGTGATGATCGTGATCCTGGTGCTGTTTGCCCTGTTCGGGCCGTTTTTTACGAAGTACAGCTACTCTGACCAGAATCTTGACCTGGTCAACATCCCGCCGCTGCTCTCTGTATTTGAGGCGGAGGACGGTTCGTGTTATTTCTATATTACCCAGAGCCTGAAGGTCGTGACCGTGAACAAGGACGGTACGCTGGACCGCCAGCTTACGAAGCTGCGCGAGGACGATGCGCAGAAAATGATTTATTTTGATTATAATGGGGAGGAGATTGCCATTTTTTACGGTATGCAGCCGTATGTGATCGCGAATCCTGAGACGAGGATGATCATGGAGCGGGCGAAAGTCTGGAACCGTTCCTACATCCTGGGGACGGACACGCTCGGCAGGGATATCCTGACACGCCTGATGTACGGGACGAGGGTGTCGATGCTGGTGGCGTTTATCGCGGTGCTCGTCAATATGGTGATCGGGATTATCTATGGAGGCATTTCCGGGTATCTGGGCGGTGCTGCAGACAATATTATGATGAGGATTGTCGATATTATCAGCACGATTCCTCTGACGCTGTATGTGATTTTGATTATGGTGCTGCTCGGCAGCGGGCTGCACAGCATTATCATCGCAATCGGGACAGTCTACTGGGTGGATATGGCGCGTGTGGTCAGGGGGCAGGTACTGACGCTGAAGCAGCAGGAGTTCGTCATTGCGTCCAGGACGATCGGCTCCTCGACACGGACGATCCTGACGCAGCATCTGATTCCGAATGCGATGGGGTCGATCCTGGTGACAGTGACGATGCTGATCCCCTCGGCGATTTTCATGGAAGCGTTCCTCGGCTATCTCGGGATCGGCCTGCAGCCGCCTCTGGCGAGCCTCGGGACAATGTGCAATGACGCTACGGAGAACCTGAAGTCCTGCCCGCACCAGCTTTTCATCCCGGCGCTTGTGATCTGCCTGATCATGTTCGCCTTCAATTTTGTCGGGGACGGGCTGCGGGATGCGCTGGATCCGAAGCTGAAGAAATGATGGCAAAA
>CAYRKA010000026.1:7849-21539 GCA_964424785.1 uncultured Lachnospiraceae bacterium
CGGATGGCGTTCCTGCTGTTTACTGTATGAATAAAATGACAGGATTTATGTGATGAACAGTGGTGAATGACGGTATATACGGAGGCAGTTATGGAGCACATACTGGAAATTAGTAATCTGAGGACCTCATTTATGACGGGTAATGGGGAGGTCCAGGCGGTGAGGGGCGTTACCTTTCATGTGGATCGCGGGGAAATCCTCGGAATTGTGGGGGAGTCGGGGAGCGGGAAGAGCGTCACTTCGATGTCGATTTTGCAGCTTCTCGGAAATACCGCGGTGATCAAGGAAGGCTCCTCGATCCGCTTTGACGGGCAGGAGCTGACGAAGCTGAAGAAGAAAGAGCTGCGCGCGATCCGCGGGGAGAAGATTTCGATGATATTCCAGGATCCGATGTCTTCCCTGAACCCGCTGATCCCGGTGGGAAAGCAGGTGGCGGAGATGATAAAGGAGCATCATCCCGGCACGGGCAAGGACGAGCTGAAAAATATGGTGCTGGAGCTGTTTGGCCGGGTGAAGATCCCGGAGCCGGAGAAGCGTTACGGGGCTCTCCCGCATGAGTTCTCGGGCGGGATGCGCCAGAGGGTCATGATCGCGATGGCGCTGGCGAACCGGCCGGAGCTGCTGATTGCCGATGAGCCGACGACAGCCCTGGATGTGACGATCCAGGACCAGATCCTGAAGCAGCTCCGTGAGCTGCAGAGGGAGTCGGGATCCAGCATCATTTTTATTACGCATGACCTTGGGGTCGTGGCCGAGCTCTGCAGCCGGGTGGTCGTCATGTATGGCGGGCTGATCATGGAGGAGGCTGACATCGACGAGATTTTTGAAAATCCGAAGCATCCGTATACGCTTGGCCTGTTGAGGGCGATCCCGGATATCGGCCAGGACAAGTCGAGGCGCCTGACGCCGATCGAGGGGACGCCGCCGGATATGACGGATCCGCCGAAGGGCTGCCCGTTCGCCGCGCGCTGTCCTTACGCGAGAAATATCTGTGCGGTGAAGCCTCCGGAATACGTGCAGGTCGGGGAACGGCACCGCTCGATGTGCTGGCTGCTGGATGAGCGTGCGCCAAAGGAGAACAATCCGTTTGTGGAGAAGGTTGTGTAAGGAAAGGACAGCGTTCACGCCTGCATCGCGAAGCGTGTTACTGTGTGCGGCCGCGATGGCTGTGCGCAGCAGCAAAGAACAGTTTAGCCGGGACTGAATTTCATATCGGGCGTGGATTGAAACAATGAGAGAACGGAGATATTATGGGTGACAGAAATATGCTTGAGGTCACGGATCTCACGAAGCATTTCCAGTTAAAAAATAAGAAACAGGTTGTTCATGCTGTGGACGGGATCAGCTTTTCAATCCCGCGCGGCAAAACGCTCGGGCTGGTCGGGGAGTCGGGCTGCGGGAAGAGCACCTGCGCCAGGACGGTGATCCGCATCTACGAGCCGACAGCAGGCAGGATTGTCCTGGACGGGCAGGATATCACGGATCTGTCGCAGAAGGAGCTCAAGCCCCTGCGCCGGAAGATGCAGATGATTTTCCAGGATCCGTATGCGTCGCTGAATGCCCGCATGGTCGTGCGCGATATCATTGCGGAGCCTCTGTTGGCGCACGGCGTGATCCGCACGAAAAAAGAGGCCGGGGATTACGTTTATCCGATGCTGGAGCGTGTCGGCCTGACGAGGGAGCACGCGGACCGCTACGCACATGAGTTTTCGGGCGGGCAGAGGCAGCGGATCGGCATTGCGAGGGCGCTTGTCCTGCAGCCGGATCTGGTGATCTGCGATGAGCCGATCTCGGCCCTGGATGTCTCGATCCAGGCTCAGGTCGTAAATCTTCTGAAGGATTACCAGGAGGAGAAGGGGATCTCGTATCTCTTTATTGCGCATGACCTTTCAATGGTGCGCTACGTCTCGGACGAGGTCGGCGTGATGTACCTCGGACAGATGGAGGAGCTGTGTGAGGCGGAGGAGATTTACCGGCATCCGCTGCACCCATATACAGAGGGGCTGCTCGGGAGCATCCCGATCCCGAACCCGAAGCTTGCCAGGCAGAAGGAGTCCTCCGGGATGCAGGGCGATATCCCGAGCCCGGTGAATCCGCCCACGGGGTGCAGGTTCCACACAAGGTGTCCGTACGCGAAGGCGGCCTGCCGGGAGCAGGCTCCGTGCCTGAGAGAGGTGTCGCCGGGGCACCAGGTCGCGTGCCATTTGTATTAAAACAGGAGACACTGACAGACGGTGTTCATCGCTGCATACGCAGTGGTTTACATAAAATAACTCCCGGACGGGAGACAGAAGAGAGGAGATTACTTATGAAACTAAAACGACTCGCGGCATTATTTCTGGCAGGCTGCATGATAGCAACTGCTCTTCCCGTATCAGCAGAGATGCTTCCGGATGTGGAGGAGTCCGCAGGCGAGGATGCCCCGCTGGCAGATACGCAGGAGATTACCTATGTGCTCAGCAATGAGCCGGATGGCATCGACCCGGGGATTACGAACAATTCCTTCGCGTCCGTCTTCCTCGTGAACTGCTTTGAGGGACTGGCGACCTACGATTCGGACGGAAATGTGGTACCGGGCGTGGCGGAGTCCTGGGATATCAGCGACGACGGTACGGTATACACGTTCCATCTGAGGGAAGGCCTGAAGTGGAGCGACGGTACTCCGCTGACTGCAAATGATTTTGTATATTCCTACAAGAGGGTGCTTGACCCGGCGACAGGAGGCCAGTACGTGAATATGCTCACAGACTATGTGGTCGGCGCGGCTGAGCTCTATGCGGGCGGGGGCAGCGAGGAGGATCTCGGGATCAAGGCCCTGGATGACCAGACGCTCGAGATCACGCTGATGCAGCCGGCGGCATGGTTTATCGATATGCTGACTATGTGGGTGTGGGATCCGGTACAGGAGGCTACAATCACGGCGAACGGTGACCAGTGGACGAACAGCCCGGACACGTACATCTGCAACGGCCCGTTCAAGATTACAGGTATGAGCATGGGCGAGTATGTAGAACTTTCCAAAAATGAAAATTACTGGGACGCGGACAACGTGACGCTTGAGAAGATCACGCTCCGCTATGTCCTTGATACGGCGACTGCCTTGAGCGCTTATGAATCCGGCGAGGTGGATGGCATCAACACGATCCCGACCTCAGATGTCGCCAGGCTGAAAGCGGAGGGTGCAGGCGTGCAGACGTCTACCAGCTTCGGCACGACCTACTATCTGATGAACTGCAGCAAGGCTCCGTATGACAATCCGCTGGTCCGCAAGGCTCTTAACCTGGCAGTTGACCGTGAGGCGATCATCAACAACGTGCTCCAGGTTGATGCGCTCCCAGCGTACAACCTGATCGGGCCGGGCTATATCGTGGACGGCACGGATTTCTCTGAGGGTGACAGCAGCTGGGGGCTGAGTGCCACGGCTGACGTTGAAGCTGCGCAGGCGGCCCTGGCTGAGGCGGGCTATCCGGATGGTGAGGGATTCCCGACCCTGCAGCTTTCCTACTATTCGTCCGATACGGTCAAGAAAGTAGTCGAGGCGATGGCGGAGATGTTTGAGACGAACCTTGGGATTGACGTGGAGATCACATCCGCCGACTGGGCCGTATTCTATGAGGACGTCCAGGCGGGCAACTATGAGGTGGCAGCGATGGGCTGGAGTGCGGATTATCTGCATCCGATGTCGTTCCTGCCGCTGCTGCAGACCGACAATGTGAACAATGTTTCGCTCTACAGCAACCCGGATTACGACGCTCTGGTGGAGCAGGTTATGTCGGAGACAGATGCTGTGAAGGGCGTTGAGCTCATGAAGGAGGCAGAAGCCCTGGCGATGGCGGATTATCCGCTGCTGAACCTGTACTACAAGAGCAACAATTACGCGATGAAGGACTATGTGACAGGATATTTCATGAACGCATCGGCAAGCCTGTTCTTCAAGGATGCGAAGGTGATTGCGGCTGAGTAAAGTGCCGGGCCGGATTGAAAATTCAATATGTGCAGGCCAAATCATGGTCTGTCTGTAAATGGCTCCCGGGGATGATTCTCCGGGAGCTTTTCATTTCTGATCCATTCTGCCAGCATTGAATATTTTTCCGCTTTTGTCAAATGCCATCAGAATCAGAGTTTTTACGCCGCCGGAAATATCTTTGACAGGAATTGCACCAAGTACCGGGCTTTGAATTAAGCAGGCGCTGATCACCTCAGAATTGTCATCGTACAAAGGTACTTGACATAGGCAGGTCTCCCGCATATAATGGAAGAAAAACATATGAATAATCGTTCATATGAAAATATGAGAATAACTATGGTCATTCTTTATAAAGGGGGAGCCTCTGTGAACAAAAAACAGAAGAAAATGCTGGCGCGGATCCTGATTGCCGCCGTGCTGATGATTGTCTTATCCTTGCTGCCGCTTGATGGCTGGCTGTGCTTTGTCCTGTTTATGGCGCCGTACCTTGTGATCGGCTATGATATTCTGCAGAAGGCGGTGAAGGGCATCCTGAACCGCCAGGTGTTCGATGAGAATTTCCTGATGGCTGTCGCGACGGTCGGAGCGATCCTGCTCAGGGATTACAAGGAGGGCGTCGCCGTCATGCTGTTTTACCAGGTCGGCGAGCTGTTCCAGAGCTATGCGGTCGGGAAGAGCCGCCGCAACATCAGCGAGCTGATGGATATCCGTCCGGACTACGCGAATATCGAGCATGACGGTCAGGTCGAACGCGTTGACCCGGACGAGGTTGAGCCCGGCACAGTCATTGTTGTGCAGCCGGGCGAGAAGATCCCGATTGACGGGGTGGTCGTCGAGGGTGCATCGTCGCTCAATACGAGCGCGCTGACCGGGGAGAGCGTGCCGCGCGATGCGAAGACGGGCGATGAGGTGATCAGCGGCTGCATCAACATGGATGGCGTGCTGCGCATCCGGACGACGCGCGAATTCGGCGAGTCGACGGTGTCAAAGATCCTGGAGCTTGTCGAGAATTCGAGCTCACGCAAGTCCCGGTCTGAGAATTTCATTTCTAAATTCGCAAAGATTTATACGCCTGCGGTCTGCTACAGTGCGCTGGCGCTGGCGATCCTGCCGCCGCTTGCGCGTGTGTTCTTTATGGGGCTTCCGGCACAGTGGGGCGAGTGGATTTACCGCGCCTTGACCTTCCTCGTGATTAGCTGCCCGTGTGCGCTTGTCATCAGCATCCCGCTGGGCTTTTTTGCCGGGATCGGGGGCGCAAGCAATGCCGGTGTGCTCGTCAAGGGCTCGAATTATCTGGAGACGCTGTCGATGACAAAATGCGTTGTATTTGATAAGACCGGCACGATGACGCAGGGCGTCTTCGAGGTGTCAGGCGTACATCACGGGAGCATGGAGCGGGAAAAGCTGCTGGAGTATGCGGCGCTTGCCGAGAGCTATTCCTCCCACCCGATCAGCAGGAGCCTGCAGAAGGCTTACGGGAAGCAGATCGACCAGAGCCGTGTGAGCGACGTGCAGGAGATCGGCGGCAACGGCGTGCTTGCGAAGGTTGATGGCATTCCCGTCGCGGCGGGCAATGCAAAGCTGATGGAGCGCATCGGGGTGAAGTGGAAGGACTGCCACGATGTCGGGACGATTGTGCATCTGGCGATCGGCGGGGAATATGCAGGGCACATAGTGATCTCGGATATGCTCAAGCCGGGCGCGCGCGAAGCTGTACAGGCGCTGAAAAAGTCAGGCATTACAAAGACTGTCATGCTGACGGGTGACAGCAGGCGGGTGGCCGATCAGGTAGCGGCTGAGCTTGGCATTGACGAGGTGTACAGCGAGCTGCTGCCCGGGGACAAGGTAGCGAAGGTGGAGGAGCTGCTCAACAAGAAGAGCGGCAAGGAGAAGCTGGCGTTTGTGGGCGACGGCATCAACGACGCCCCGGTGCTGTCCAGGGCGGATATCGGGATTGCGATGGGCGCGATGGGTTCTGACGCGGCGATCGAGGCGGCGGATATCGTACTGATGGATGACGACCCGATGAAGATTTCAAAAGCGATCCGGATTTCGCGCAAATGCCTGCGCATCGTCTATGAGAATATTTATTTTGCGATCGGTGTCAAGGTTCTGTGCCTGATTCTCGGCGCCCTTGGGATCGCGAATATGTGGATCGCGATCTTCGCGGATGTCGGAGTCATGGTCATTGCGGTGCTGAACGCGATCCGTGCCCTGTTCGTAAAGAAGCTTTAAGATGAAGGAAAATGCTTGTAAGCGGGGGAACAAAAATGGCAAAGAAAATTGTAAAACATGAAAATCGAAGCTGTGATGAGGCAAATGTATATGAGAATCTCCCTGAAAGCTGCGATGAGATAGAAGTGCATGAGAATCTCCTGAAAATCGTGCGCGATACAATGCCGGAGGAGACAGAGCTGTATGACCTTGCGGAGCTGTTCAAGATTTTCGGGGATTCCACGAGGATCCGGATTTTGTTTGTGCTGTTTGAGGCGGAGGTGTGCGTCTGCGACCTTGCGGAGGCTCTGAACATGACGCAGTCCGCGATTTCCCACCAACTCCGCATCCTGAAACAGAGCAGGCTCGTCAAGAGCCGCCGGGAGGGGAAGTCGGTCTTCTATTCCCTCGCGGACGACCATGTGCGCACGATTATTGCGCAGGGGCAGGAGCATATTGAGGAAGACTGAGGAAATTGCCGCAACCTTTCTTTTCCTGCGCAGCGCTTCAGTGTGCCCTTCAAAAACCGTCAAATCCACAATCTGGGAATGACGAATCCTGCATACGACATCAATTTATCATTTATCCCATTAAAATCATCGGAAATATTTTGGAGTCGATGCAGCTGTCAGATGCAGCGCATCGATGATTTCCTGCTCTACCGTGACCGGAAATCCGTCGACGGTGGCGGTGCTTTGCCCGGTCACGCCGTCTACGCAGCCGACGCTGACAATTTTCTCAAGATACCTGAGAATTCTGCCGAAGGCAGGCAGCGTCCTCCGGCGGCGCAGGATGCCGAGCCAGGCAGCGAGGGCGTAGGCGCCCCAGTTTGAGGTGGTCGCGATGATCAGGGTGTCCACTGTGACGGCGCACGGGTTCAGGCTGAGCTTTTCGTGGATGACCTCGCGCAGGTTGCCCATGCCGATCTCGTTGCCGCCGTCGCCGATGCCAATCGTATAGATGCCCTCGCGGGCGGCGAGCTCGAACAGTGTGTCGATCCGGGCGGTCTGCCCGGCGATGCTGGCGCCGCGCATATTCGCGTAGTCGTTGTCCAGGTTCCTGCCGCAGCGCTCGACGGAGATCAGGCAGACTGGCTGGTAAAGCGCGAGCAGGCTTTCGTAGAATGAGGCATCGGCATCAGCGCCGACGTATTTTACTTCGAGCTTCTCAGGCTCGAAGAGCCCGCGGCAGATTCCGTCGGTGAGGATGACGGGCAGATAGCCGAGGCGGCGCAGCGCGAGCGCGAGGCAGAAGGTGCCGGGCGGGCCGTCCGTCTCCGCATGGCCGGACACGTAAAAACCGGTCGCGAGAAAGACCACGCCTCTCGGGAGCGCGAGGATCGACTGTGCGGCGCGCCTGCAGTAGTCCGGCTCGAGATAATCGCGCAGGAGCGTCATGCCGCGCCCGGAGTGGCGCAGGACAATGTCTTCGATCTTGTCTGCGCGGGCGGCGGGAGCTAGTTGGATGGCAGTGTTCAGCATGGATGGTCGGCCTCCTTTATATGCGGCAGATAATGTTAAGCAATCACCTCTTTGATCGGTGCGATCAGGATTTCCTGCGCAATCAGTGCCGCGCGGATCTTTCTCGCGAAGGCGAGCGCTGCGGGGCTGTCGCTGTGGATGCAGATGGAATCTGCGTGGACCGGGATTTCCTTCCCGGTGACGGTTGTGACAACCCCTTCCGTCACCATCCGGATGACGCGCCTGACGGCTTCGTCCTCGTCGGTGACCATGGCGCCCGGCTTGCCGCGCGCGACGAGCGAGCCGTCGTCTTCATACGCCCGGTCGGCGAAGACCTCCCCGGCAAACGGGAGGCCGAAGCATCTGGCGGAGCGCTCCATCTCACTGGCGCACGGGGCCAGCAGGATCAGGGAGGGATCGGCAGCCGTGATACCGGCGCAGATCGCATCGGCAATGGCAGGATTTTTGACAGCCATGTTGTAGAGTGCGCCGTGCGGCTTGACGTGCTGCATCGGGATGCTGTTCGCCGCGCAGAACGCGCTGAGCGCCCCGATCTGGTAGATGGTGATCGCGGTGATTTCTTCCGGCGTCAGTTCCATCCTGCGGCGGCCGAAGCCGTCGAGGTCGGGGAAGCCGGGATGCGCGCCGATGTGTACCCCGTCCTGCTTTGCGAGGCGCACGGTCTTTTGCATGACGACCGGGTCGGATGCGTGAAATCCGCAGGCGACATTTGCGGAAGAAATATACGGGAGAATTTCCTCATCCATGCCGCATTTATAATTTCCGAAGCTCTCCCCGAGGTCGCAGTTCAAATCTGTTTTTATCATTTGAAAAACTCCTTTCATATTTCAGCTCCGTATTTTTGACATCGGTGATCAGCATATGGCCGGGGGCGTGTGTGATCGCAAACGGCGGCTTCGACTCCATCACGACGTTTTGCGGCGTCACACCGCACGGCCAGAAGACCGGCACCTCGCCGTCCTTTACCGTCACCATGTCGCCGAAATCAGGATGAGCGAGGTCGCGGATGCCGATCGCCTCCGGGCAGCCGATCTGTATCGGCGCGCCGTGGACACGGGGCATTTCACCCGTGACCAGCACTGCGCGGGGGATCAGTTCATGCGGGATCGGGCGCATACTGACAACCATATTCCCGTGAAAAATCCCGGCGGATTTGCAGGGGATATTGGTCCTGTACATCGGCACGTTACACCCCTCTTCGATATGGCGGACAGGGATGCCGGCCTCGAGCAGCGCGGCCTCAAACGAGAAGCTGCAGCCGATCAGGAAGCTGACAAAATCCTCCTGCCAGAAAGCGGAGACATCCGTGTATTCCCCGTCTGGTCTGCCTCCCCGGTAAATCCGGTAGCGCGGCAGCTCGGATGCGAGATCCGCCCCATCCGCGATCTCATGCAGGTATCTGCTGCCGGTATCTGTGACCTCTAGCAGAGGGCAGGATTTCGGGTTGCGCTGTGTGAACAGCAGAAAATCGTAGGCGAGGCTGCGCGGCAGCACGACGAGGTTTGCCTGTGCGTATCCGGCGCACATCCCGGCTGTCGGGCCGGTGATCTTGCCTTCGCGGATCAGCGCGCGCGCCTCTTTTGGTGACATTGTTGTATAGTCCATACGTTCCTTTCCGGCGTCCTGGACGCCTGATCGTCTGATAACGGGTGCGGTTCACGTGGTTTGACAGCAGACCGTTATGAGCTTTCGTATCCCAGCTGCCTGGTGCAAGATGTCTCATTGTCAATAATTAGGAGCTTCTGAGCTTCCTCCAGCGTGATTTTTTGGAAACGCACCGTATTGCCGGGTCTGCATTGCGCAATGACGGGCAGGTCTGCCGTGCAGACAGTCGCGATCTTAGCGTAGCCGCCCGTGGTCTGGCGGTCCGCCATCAGGATGACGGGCTGGCCTGCGGAGGTGATCTGGATGGAGCCGAAGACCGTACCGTCCGAGAGGATGTCGGCGCTTTCCTTTGCGGCGACTGCCGGCCCGTCGAGGCGGCAGCCCATGCGGTCACTCTGTGTGGTCACCGTGTAGGGGGCGGAGTAGAAAGCGGCCAGGCCATCCTCCGTGAAGCAGTGCGCCTGTGGGCCTTCGACGACGCGGGCAGTGACGTGATCCGGGTATACGGGCGGAGCTGTGGTTCCCCCGGGCTCGGAGAATCCCGCACTTGCGCCTTTGCCGGTCGGCACGGTGTCCCCGGCTGCAAGCGCGCGCCCACCAAATCCCCCGATCCTGCATTTTAGACAGGTAGACCTGCTCCGCATTACAGGCGGCACATCGATGCCTCCTGACACCGCCAGATAAGTCCGGCAGCCTGATTTCGCATAGGAAAGCGAGAGAACGGCGCCTCCCTTTACCGGAACAGCGGCGTACATCGGGCAGGGATTCCCATCGAGCACAGGTGACATATCGGCCCCGGTGAGCGCGATCACCGTGGACGCTGTGAAACGGAAGCTGCCGCCGAGCAATGTGAACTCGAGCACTGCCTCATTTCCATTGTTCCCGGCAAGTGCATTCGCATCCCGGAAAGCGCGGCGGTCCATGGCTCCGCTCACCGGCATACCGGATGCCTGATAACCGAAACGCCCCATATCCTGTACAGTCGTGAGGGGACCCGGCTGTAAAACATAAATTGCCATCTGCTACCCCCTTTCTGCCGTAATGATTTCATGGCGGTAGGTTCCTTTTTGAATCATCTGCCTGATGTCGTAAAATTCACAGGCGGAGATGGGGTGGAACCGGATGTATTCCCCGGCGGCGCAGAGGACAGGCTCCTCTCTGCCGGGATCATACATAGTTAACGGCGTGCGCCCGATTAGATTCCAGCCGCCCGGCGAGGCGAGCGGGTAAATGCCCGTCTGGCTGCCGCCGATTCCGACCGAACCCTCCGGGATGCTGACGCGCGGTGTCTTAAGGCGCGGTGTCACAAGCCTGTCGTCCAGGCCGCCGAGATAGACAAAGCCGGGCAGGAAACCCAGCATATAAATCCTGTAGTCGGTTCCGCTGTGCAGACGGATGATCTCATCTTCGGAAAGGTCCGAAGAGCGTTCCATATTTAAGAGGTCAGGGCCGAAATGGCCGCCGTAGCAGCAGGGGATCCGATGAATGCGACGGGCTTCAGACTGCTTTGCGGCAGGGAGGGCAGCGAGCCGCACGATCGCCGCGGCAAGTGTGTCATAATCCAGGATGAGCGGGTCATAGAGGATGAGCAGGGAGGCAAACGAGGGAATCTGCTCCCGGATCCCGCGAAGCCCGGACTGCTCCAGCCGCTTCATCAGCGTATGCACACGCATATTAACCTCAGGCCCGATCCTGTCGCCGAATTCAACTGTGACGGCGGAATCGCCGGAGAGATATAGCTTCGGTCCAGTCATACCAGCACCCTCTTTCTTTCGGATTGCCGCCGCTCACCGTTCTGTAGCCGCGTAGAATTCGTCGACAAGCGCCTTGCGCAGCCGCTCCAGCAGCACAGGCGCTTTCCCGCCGACCGGCTTGCCGTCGACCATGTCAGCGTGCAGGCAGAAGTTGCTTGAGCTCGATACAAGCACCTCGTCCGCGTCAAAGAGGTCCGACAGCGTGAACGCCGTCTCGTTGACCGGGATTTCCAGCTTTTTGCACATACGGATCATATGCGCCCGCGCGATGCCCGGCAGGATGAGGTTGTCAGTCGGTGCGGTGCGCAGGATCCCGTTCTGGATGATGTGGACATTGCTGTGCGCACATTCGGTGACACGCCCGCCCGGACGGTAAAATATGGCTTCCTGGCATCCCGCCTGCCTGGCTTTCTCGGAGGCGAGGACGGACGGGATCAGGTTCAGCGTCTTGATATTGCAGTGGAAGAAGCGTGTGTCCTCGACTGTGATCAGCTTCAGCGGCACGGTGCCGTCCTGTACGTCCGATGGGCTCAGCGTGATCCAGAGGTTGCCGGGGCCTTCGGGGAAGACATGGTTCCTCGGGCCGCTGCCGCGCGTTACCTGGACATAGACGAACAGGTCGCCGCTGTCGAGCTCGGATACAAGTTTTTCAAGCAGCTCTTTCAGCTCCTGCTTTGTGACGGGCATCCTGATTTTCAGGAGGCCGGCGCTGTTGAAGAACCGGTCAATGTGTTCGTCTGTCGCGAACATCCTATAATTATGGCACGGCCAGGCATCATAGACGCCGTCGCCAAACCAGCAGACACGGTCGCCCATCGGGATGGACATCTTTTCGATCTCATCATACCGGCCATTGTAATAGCCTAACGTTTTCATATTCATCGCTCCTTTCAAAAACGGGATAAGGGAGAGGCAGTGAGCCTGCGCAAAAAAAAAACGGCGAGGGAGACCGGCTCCCTCGTCGTTTGCGGTGATTATATAACCGCAGCCTGCAAAAGTCAATCATTTTTAACCGCGAATTTTTGCTGGACATTTCCGCAGGCGTCTGCTAGAATTTGTTGCGATGTGATAAAGGAGTGGCGTCGGCTGCTCCTTTTTTGCGTTCACGTTTCTCCTGAACAGGAGCATGAACCTCGCGGGTGGTTTCTGGCTGTGGGGCGCTGCTCTGCGCTACCTGTATACGCTGCCGATCCTTGTTCTTGTATTGCTGAAGCAGCATGCGCTGGGTCCGATTCTGGAAGAAATCAGAAGACGGCCTGGCTTCTGGCTGCTGTGGAGTACGGTTGGCTTTGGGCTGTTCTACGTGCCGATGTCTTTCGCCTCAGCGCACGGCGAATCATGGCTGATCGCGTCGACATGGCAGATCACGATTGTCTCGGGCGTACTGCTGACGCCTCTGTTCGGCAGGCCGCTGCCAAAGAAAAACTTCGCGCTGTCGTGCCTGATCCTGGCGGGGATGGTTCTCAGCAGCCTCGTTACCCGCAGCCTGTGATTTATTCTATGGCATCGGAATCCTGAAAATCATGAATGCCTACGAGGGAACCGGGATGACACCGCAGATTGAAACGTCCGATAACGCATTTAAGGTCATTCTTCCCAACCTGAACGCAAAGACGGAAGAGAAAGAACCGGAAAATGAGATCAGGAAAATGCTGTTCCTACAGCGCAGCATATGCCTGATGTACGACTGGATTTATTTACCGAGCGTGTAAAATGCAACGAATAACACACAAAATTCGTTGCAAAAAACGCAACGGATATTATATAATATTCGTTGCAAAGGAGGTGCGAGACCGTGGCAAAAGGATATATAAACGAGATTCGGGAAAGAATTCTGGCTGCGAATGAGGGAAGTATTTTTGCTGCCTCTGATTTTGCGGATATTGCAGATACAAATACGGTACGGTCAGCTCTACACCGGCTTGTTCAGGAGGGAGTCTTGCGAAGAATACTTAATGGGATATTTGAAAAACCAAAGTACAGCAAACTCTTGGGCGAGTATGTGGCAGCCGACCCGGAGGCAGTAGCAAAAGCACTGGCCCGGAGTTATCACTGGACCATTGCCCCATGCGGAAATACGGCACTGAATCTGCTTGGCTTATCTACGCAGGTAACGGCGGTGTGGTCCTACATCAGCGACGGACCGTATAAGACCTACGAATGGAATTCTACAAAAATTGAATTCAAACACCGGACCAATAAGGAGATCACCGGGCTATCCTATATGACAAGTTTAGTCATACAGGCATTGAAAACACTTGGCAGAGCAAATGTTACGCCGGAGATCATTAGGACACTTTCTGATAAATTGACAGAGGCGGATAAAGAAGCTATGCTGAAAGAAGCAGCGGAATCTACAGATTGGGTGTATGATACCATTCGTAAGATTGTCGGAGGTGAAAAGACACAATGAGAAAAGTAGCGAGACTGGCAGACAGTGACCGTCGTGAGCTGTTCCGAAACACAGCAGATAAAATGGGGCTGAACGATGCAATCGTGGAAAAGGATTTTTGGGTGTGCTTCACACTGGATTATCTGTTCCACCGCTCACCCTGGAAAGATGTTATTACATTCAAGGGTGGAACGAGCTTATCAAAAGCCTTTCATTTAATCAGTCGTTTTTCCGAAGATATTGACCTGATTCTGGACTGGCGCATATTAGGATATGG
>CAYRKA010000027.1:0-21347 GCA_964424785.1 uncultured Lachnospiraceae bacterium
ATGGCTTTGGCTTTTGGCAGTTTTTTGGACGGTTTCTGACCATGCTGTATCTGGAGAAGGCCTTTGATATTATTTGCCTGGACTGGTTTTTGCTGACAAAGTCCCACTTTTTCCAGCACTATTATCCGGAGACTGCGGACTGTGCCGGCTATCACCAATTCGGATTCAATCGGAAGGAGCAGCTGACCCGAATCGTGCTGTTTCCATTTGTGACACTGTTGCTGGCGTGGGTTTGCACACTGTTTTAAAGAGTAAACAACATGAGTACAGCAAATCTAACCGTCGTGGCGGGAACCATGCTGCAGACCATGTACGCCCGGGCGGTCTACTCCCAAAAGCCGGGCTCGGCTTTTTATAAAGTGGCAAATCGGGGCTGGTATACCATCCCTGAAATGGATTTTATGGAGGGAATCGGAAATGAACAGAGAGGAAATTGTATCAGAACTGTTTCGGATGCACCACCGGAGATATAGAGAGAGCTTTTGAATCGGTATACAATTAAACAGAATAAAATCGGACAGACGCTAAGACGCAGGGTTGAGGATTTCCAAATGGAAAACGGCTTTGCGTCATATGCGCACAGGGCGGCAAGGTATTTCAGCGGCGGTCCATGCGCTGAACGGGGTCAATCTCACCGCTGAAAAGGGGAAATTTCCGGCTGTTGTCGGTACATCTGGAAGCGGGAAAGCTACATTGCTCCATATGCTGGACGGATCGGGCCAGCTGCCGGGTTCTGTCATGCCTGCTTATTTTGCAGGGGTTCCCGGGACTGAAAAGAGCCGTTTACCTGACAGCCACAGTCAGTGCAGCCGTGATGCGGAATCTTTGGCTAAAGCAGATGAAATCATTACGGACATACTTTTTTGTATATTTGTTCATAATTTGAACATAGGATCTGGATATAGTTGATGAGGTAAAACCTGAGAACATAGTGAATCGGAGGAATAATTATGAAAAAAAGGTATATCGCAATGATAATGGGCATTGTTTTCACCGCAGCGTCCATGCCACTGTCGGCCCAGGAGATGGATGGGACTCAGAAGACGATTGTGGGAGAGGTGACGGCGGTCGGCTCCAATTTTATTGAAATCAGGGAGACGGGCGGCGGGAATCCCCAGGGAGACGAGGCGGAGTCAGCAGACGGGACGGAGGAAACGGATCAGATTACGGTCGTCTCGCTGACGGATGAGACGCAGTTTTTCGAGGGCGGCATGATGCAGATGCCGGAGAACGGGGAGATGCCCGCGGAGCCGGACGGGGAGCCGTCGGAGAACGGAGAAGTACCCGCGAAGCCGGACGGGGAGCCGTCGGATGACGGAGAAATACCTGCGAAGCCGGACGGGGAATCGTCGGATAATGGAGAAATGCCGGGCCAGGAAGGGATGCCGGATGGTGGGCAGGCAAGGAATCCGGGCCAGGCGGAGGAAATCTCCCTTGATGAGATTGAGACAGGCGACATAGTGATGATTACGCTCGATGAGGACGGCAATGCGCAGACGGTGAATGTGCAGTCCGGCGACATGATGCCCGGCGGTGCGGGCGCAGGCATGGATTTCGGAGACATGGACGGGAATGGCGGCCAGCCGGGCGGCATGGCTCCGGGGCAGTCGCAGGGGCCAGACAGCTATGATGCGGTAACAGAGATCACGGAGGATACCTCGCTGGACGGAGAGCAGATTGATTCGACAGGGGCGGATGAGAATGCTGTCCTGGTCAGCGGCAGCGCACAGGCCGAACTGAGCAACCTGACTGTGACGCGTACCTCGCAGGAGAGCACGGGCGGGGATGATGCGAGCTTCTATGGTGTCGGTGCGGCTGTGCTTGCGGCGGGCGGTACGACGTACCTGTCTGACAGTACCATTGCAACAGACGCCTCAGGCGGCGCGGGTGTCTTTGCGTACGGAGATGGCGTTGTATATGTAGACAGCTGTACGATTGACACACAGCAGGATACGTCGGGCGGCATCCATGTTGCAGGCGGGGGCACGCTGTATGCGTGGAATACGACAGCAGAGACGGACGGCAGATCTGCGGCGGCAGTGCGCAGCGACCGCGGGGGCGGCACGATGGTAGTTGACGGCGGCTCCTACACCTCGAACGGGTCGGATTCCCCGGCTGTATACTGTACGGCAGATATCTCGATCCATGACGCTGAGCTGACTGCAAACGGCTCTGAAGCCGTCTGCATTGAGGGGCTGAATACGCTGCGCCTCTATGATTGTGACCTGACGGGCAATATGAGTGACGACGACCGGAATGAAAATACCTGGACAGTCATCGTTTACCAGAGTATGTCAGGCGATTCGCAGGAGGGCAACGGCACGTTCCAGATGGAGGGCGGAACTCTGACGTCCGGCAACGGCGGCATTTTCTATACGACGAACACGGAGAGCACGATCCTGCTGAAAAATGTGTCGATACAGGGCGCTGAGGACAGTGAATTCTTCCTGCAGTGTACCGGCAATGTGAATTCCAGAGGGTGGGGCAGCGCCGGGAGCAACGGCGCGGACTGCCTGTTCACCGGGGTGAGCCAGCAGATGTCCGGCGACGTGATCTGGGATTCTATCAGCACGCTTGACTTCTATCTGACAGAGGGCAGCAGCCTGACGGGAGCGATCCGCAGGGACGACACATATGCGTCCGGCGGCAGCGGCGGAAGCTGCAATGTCGTGATCGACGCGGAGTCGGAGTGGATCGTCACAGGCGACAGTGAGGTGACGGGCCTTTTTGTGGGCGGCCAGATCAGCGATGCATCCGGCAGGACTGTGACGGTAATGGGGACAGACGGGACTGTCTATGCTGAGGGAGACAGCGACTATACGATCACAGTGGAGACCTACAGCACGGACGCGGATCTTTCCGGGGCGGCATCCGGTGATTCCTGGGAGGAGCATGCGGCGGACCTGCCGGTATGATTCGGAATAGCAATGCGTGATATGCATGACAACGGCTGTAAAAAAAGTGGAGTGGAGACGCTCTGCTTTTTTTATGCGCAGGCTCGCAAGAGGTATTTTGCTGCTTACGCAGCTCACCGAAATTTATCCGATTCCACATAAAAAACGGTTGACCTTTATCTGGATATATCATATAATAATATCCATAAACGGGGACGGAGGGATACTATGACAATCGAAGAGATGAAAAGGAAAAAGCAGGAAAAGGGCTACACATATGCGCAGATCTCGGAGCTGTCGGGCGTGCCGCTTGGCACCGTACAGAAGATATTCGGCGGGGAGACGGTGAATCCGCGGTACGAGACGATCCTGGCGCTGGAGCAGGTTTTCCGGGAGGATTGTGTGGTCCGGGAGGAGAGCGCCGCCTATGAGGTCAGGAGGCAGCCAGGCACTTACACGATTGAGGATTACCGGGCGCTGCCGGATGACCAGCGCGTGGAGCTGATCGACGGATATTTTTACGATATGGCAGCCCCGACGACCTTCCATCAGCAGATGGCCGGGGAGATTTACCGCCAGGTGTCCAATTATATACTGGATCGGGGCGGGAAGTGTACCGTGTTCATATCTCCGGTGGACGTGCAGCTCGACAATGACGAGCATACCATGCTGCAGCCTGATGTGCTGATTGTGTGCAATCCCGATCAGATCATCCGCAGCCATATCCTCGGTGCGCCGGACTTTGTGCTGGAGGTGATCTCACCCGGTACGAAGCGCAAGGACTATACGCTGAAGCTCCACAAGTATGAGCATGCGGGCGTGCGCGAATACTGGCTGGTGGATCCGTACCAGAAGACGGTGCTGGTATACTTTTTTGCGGATGACCATCGCTGCCCGGCGATTTACCCGATCGACGCGGACATCCCGGTCAGCATTTATGAGGGGGAGCTGGTGCTGCAGTTTCAGCGCATCGCGCAGTGGGCGCGACAGTATTGTTCGGAGTAACGAGCCACACAGGATCGGCCGAGAATGGTAAGCAAAGCATTTATTTTACATAGATCTAAACTAATTTAACATCCGCAAAAAAATACTTGCCATTTCTACTGTTTCCATTATAATGAGGGTAATAGCTGTATATGTGGCGAATGATTGCTTATGATGGGAGGATCTGTGAAATGGCAAAACTGTTTATCAATCCAGGCAAGAAGCTCAGCAGGATCAATAAGGAAATTTACGGGCATTTTTCCGAGCATCTCGGGAGATGTATTTATGAAGGTATTTACGTCGGGGAGGATTCGGAGATCCCGAATGTCGCCGGTATGCGCACGGATGTGGTCGAGGCGCTCAGGAAGATCAGAGTGCCGGTGCTGCGCTGGCCGGGCGGCTGCTTTGCCGACGAATACCACTGGATGGACGGCATCGGGCCGAAGGAGCAGCGCAAGAAGATCATCAATACGCACTGGGGCGGCGTTACGGAGGACAACAGCTTCGGTACGCATGAGTATTTTGAGCTGTGCCGCCAGTTAGGGTGCGAATCGTATGTCAACGGCAATCTCGGCAGCGGCACAGTACGCGAGATGTCGGAGTGGGTGGAGTACATTACATTCTCCGGCGTATCGCCGATGGCGGAGCTGCGCGCACAGAACGGGCACAAGGATCCATGGAAGCTCACCTACTTCGGGGTCGGCAATGAGAGCTGGGGCTGCGGCGGCAATATGAACCCGGATTATTATGCGAATGAATACCGCCGCTACCAGACGTATGTGCGCAATTACAAAAAGGACGAGCCGATTCGGAAGATTTGCTGTGGCCCGAATGTGGATGACTATGAGTGGACACATGACGTGCTGGACACATGCTTCTCCCACAATATGGAGAAGCAGCATCACGGTTTTATGGACGGGCTGTCGCTGCACTACTATGTGCATCCGGATGGCTGGAAGCTCAAGGGCAGCGCGACGGAATTCGATGAGAAGGCGTGGTACAGGACATTGTCAAAGGCCTGGTATATGGATGAGCTGATCCGCCGCCATACCGCGATCATGGATGAGTATGACCCGGAGCAGCAGATTGCACTCATCGTGGACGAGTGGGGGACCTGGTATACGGTGGAGCCTGGCACGAACGAGGGCTTCCTCTACCAGCAGAATACGATCCGCGACGCGTTGGTTGCGGGTATGACGCTGAATATTTTCAACAAGCATTCTGACCGTGTGCGTATGGCGAACATTGCGCAGATGGTGAATGTGCTGCAGGCCGTGATCCTGACGGAGGGCGCGGATATGCTGCTGACGCCGACCTACCATGTATTTGATATGTACAAGTCGCATCAGGATGCGACCCTGCTCGACAGCTGCATCGAGTCTGAGATGATCGGAGCGGAGGAGGAGTATCAGGTGCCGGATCTGACGGAGTCTGTCTCCCTCGCGGCGGACGGCGCGATGCACATCACGGTGACGAACGCTTCTGCAGAACGCGCGATTCCGGTGGAGACGCTCATTGCGGATGGTGTCTATACGGAGGTCACGGGCGAGATCGTGAGCGGCGAGATGCATGAGAAGAATACGTTCGGGAACAAGGAGCAGGTGAAGGTACGTCCGTTTGACGGCGTGCAGCTTACGCAGGGGGGCCTTTCTTTTGTGATCCCGCCGTGCGCTGTCGTGCATCTGACGGTGCGCTGAGATGGAGCCTCTGCGCGTCTGCCGGAAGTGCCTGTTGGAGCAGACGTCCGAGGAGGTGTACTTTCAGAAGCTGGAAGAGTATATCGCGAATCTGGAGGAGGATGTGAGGGCGCCGCAGGCGCTGTACGAGGAGAGGCTGACGCTCTGCGGTACCTGCCCGAAGCTTCTGGGAGGGATGTGCCGCCTGTGCGGCTGCTTTGTGGAGCTGCGCGCGGCGCTGAAGGTGCAAAGATGTCCGGATGTGCACCCGAGATGGTAGAAGAGAAAATCCCGCAGCGACAGGAGCTGCGGGGGGAACAGTCCAGACAAGACTTTGCACTCTGCGGCAAAGTCCGTCAGGACACGTATATTCAGCCAGGAGGGCGGGAACTATACGGAACCGGAGTCAGGCCGGGCAGTAGTTGACACGGATCTTGATATCCTGGTTGTAATTACCGAAATCCCTGCCGAACAGCGTTAGCCCGCCGATGTTGCGTGCGGAATCCGGCACGCTGAAGCGGAAACGCAGGTCATCCTGGGAGGTCAGCGAGAGCTGCTGTGTCGTGACGTCCGAGATCCTGAGGCCGTCGATGAAGGTGCCCTTCTGGTTGATGACAAGCATCTTGAGCAGGCCGTATTGGTTCCAGTTCGGGAACCACCAGTCGGGTGTGAACATACCGTGCACGTCGCCGAAGTCGCCGGGACTCGTCCATGAGCCGAGGAGAACTCCGTTGAGCGAAAATGAGATGTCGGATGGCCAGTCGCTGTTCGTCCCGGGCGCTTCGGAAGAGATCTCGAATGAGAGCGTGAGCTGGTTGATCTTCTGGCCCGGCGGCAGCATATTCGGAATGAGATAGTCAATGTGCCCCTTTGCGAACCAGATGATCTGCGCATCCACATGGCTCGGGTGCGCGAAGTAACGCGGATCGTCGACCTCACCGATCAGCTCCTTCGTGGTGGACAGCCCGCAGGTCGGATAGACCGAATAGTTGAAATAATGGCCGATCGGGATATCGATCGCGTAGCTGTCCTGGGCGTCATCGGGATTCTTCGACAAAATGTCGACCAGGATCTTGTCGACATTGACGCGGCAAATCTTCTGGTTGCCATGGCCGGCGTGCTCGGAAAGGATCGTGACGATCCCGCTCTCCTCCAGTTTTTTTACATGGCTCGTCAGGGCTCCATTGGTGATCCCGAGGTTTGTGGCGAGCTCGTTCATGTTCATCTCTTTGTTTTCGAGCAGCAGCTTGATCAGATTGATACGCAGCTCAGAACCGAGTGCCTTAAAGATCGGAATACCGTCGTCAAGATTTTTGATGTAGAGCATCAGGCAATCCCTCTCTTTCTATATCAGAATAAGCGGTATTATCAGGGGAACTCTGATTTATTCTTATATTATAGCGGAATTTTCGGACATATGCAACAAAAAACAAAAGTATTTTTGAATATTCCAAAATAAAAGGAGACTATTATGAATGAAAAAACATCCTTGAACTATAATCAGCCGTGGATCCTGCAGCGGGCGGATCCGTATGTGTATCGCCATACGGACGGCAATTACTATTTTACCGCGTCAATCCCGGAGTACGACCGCATCGTCCTGCGCAGGAGCAGCACACTGGCAGGGCTGGCTGAGGCTGAGGAAGTGACGGTGTGGACGAAGCACGAAAAGGGGATCATGAGTCTGCATGTCTGGGCTCCGGAGCTGCATTATCTGGATGGAGGCTGGTATCTTTATTTCGCTGCGTCGGATGTCGATGATATCTGGGCGCTGCGCCCGTATGTGCTTGCCTGTACCGGGGATGACCCGATGGCAGACCTGTGGGTGGAAAAAGGAAAAATGCAGTGCGCGGACAGCGACCCGTTTTCCTTCCGGGAATTTTCGCTGGATGGGACTGTATTCGAGAACAAGGGAAAACATTTTTATGTGTGGTCGGAGAAGGTCAGCGTTTACCCGCAGATCGCAAATCTCTATATCGCGGAGATGGAGAGCCCCTGTAAGCTTAAGACTGTCCAGGTGCTGCTGACAACGCCGGACTATGACTGGGAGCGCGTAGGATTCTGGGTGAACGAGGGACCGGCTGTGCTGCACCATGATGGGAAGATTTACCTGACATTTTCGGCCTCTGAGACAGGCCCGGACTATTGTATGGGGATGCTGACGGCTGATGAGGACGCTGACCTGCTTGACCCGCTTTCGTGGAAGAAAGACCGTTACCCGGTTTGCTGCACGGATGCGTCCAGAGGGATTTACGGCCCCGGGCACAGCAGCTATACGACGGATGAAGACGGCAACGTGATTATGGCATACCATGCGCGCACGGAGAAGAAGATTGTCGGCAATCCCCTGTACAACCCGAACCGGCATGCGATGCTGATGCCGATCCGGTTTGATGCGGGGACGGGGAGGCCGGTGTTTTCCTTTGAAAATCAGTAGCTGGATGGATGCGCGGAGGCTGCGGGAGGTATACTGTTGTTGGCGCAGCATCAGGCCAGGTCGTACCTTTCCTGCCCGATTTGGGATATAATCCGTACCGTCATTCGTATCGTACTGTCATGCGGATGCCCTGATTGTGGTTCCCGAAGCCGCGCCCGTACAGAGTCAGGCCCTTCGAGTGGGGTGTGCCGGGATCGACGGAGAAACGGAACTTCATTACAGAGGAGGAGTCGAGCTGCAGCATATCAGTCGTAACAGGAGAAAGCTGTTCTCCGTCAAGAAACGTGCCCGCCTCCGTGACCGTGAGATTTTTCAGGATGCCGTACTGGTTCAGGAAGCCGTACCACCACTGTGGGTTCAGATCCCCGCGGCGGTCCCCGAAATCCCCGGGGCTGGTCCAGAGGCCAAGCGTGGTGCCGTTCAGCGAAAATCGGATGTCAGAGGGCCAGTCATTATTGTGCCGCGGCGCCTCTGAGGAGATCTCGAAGGAAAGCGAAAGCTGCCGGATCGTATGGCCGCAGGGAACGGTATTGGGCAGGAGGTATTCGATGTAGCCAGTCGTGAACCAGAGGATGCTCGCCTGCATACGTTCCTGCCAGGTGAAGGAGCATGGTTCGTCGAGCTTGCCGATAAAGGCGTCGGTGGTCGCGATGCCGCAGGTAGGCTTTATCGAGAAATCCGAATACTGGCCGACCGGAATTTCGCTCTGTATCACACGACTTCGGTTGGACTGCGCGTCGAAGGAGACGATGATCTGCTCCATTGCCGGATAGAACAGCTTCTGTGTGCCGTGCGCGGAGGGGGCATCCTCAAAACGGATCAGGCCGCATTCGCGCAGCTTCGAGATATGCGCACTGAGCGTGCTGGGCGGGATGCCCAGCTTCTGGGAAATAGAACCGGGACTGATGCCGTCCGATGCGGCGATCAGCTTCATAATACGGACACGGGTCCCGGATCCGAGCGCCCGGAAAACAGGGAGCTGGACGTCAAGAGAGCCGGAAGATACCATGAAACCCCTCCTTTTCAAAAACGTTTTGCTAAACAAAAATAATTTTGAATTTCACGAAATAGCTGACATTATTATAGCAAAAATGACGGAAAAGTCAACGAAATACGGGGAAAATAGGTGAGATTGAACACGGCATAAAAACAAAAGTATTTTAAGAAAATCTAAAATATTAAAATAGAATCAAAAATAAAGGTTGACAAACAAAAGGGTTGATTGTACAATGTCAACATAAGCCGGGGATAAAATTAAAAAAAATGTGCAAACTGCTAAATTTATACAAAAAACAGCAGTAAAAAACCGGGCGGAATCAAGCCGTTTTTTTGTACAATATTTTTTTGACAAAACCCGGAAAGCAACGCAACAACACAACAACACAACACATTTAAGGAGGAATAGGCTATGAACAAGAAATGGTTGGCACTGCTGTTGACCGGCGCTATGGTAGCATCCATGGGTACCGCCGCTATGGCAGAGGAGGCTGAGACTGAGGCACAGGCTGTTGTCACGACAGTCGGCCCGGACGATGGGACGCATTTTGAGATGTGGACATTCGTAGACCTGCACAGTAATTTCTATGCGAACATGGTTAACGAGTGGAACGAGGCGAATCCGGACAAGCAGATCCAGATCACATTCAGCACATATCCGTATGCAGATATGCACCAGAAGCTGATGCTGTCCCTGCAGTCAGGCTCGGGCGCACCGGATCTCTGCGACATTGAGATCGGACAGTTCCCGTACTATGTTGGCGATGACTGCCCGCTGTATGACATGACGGATGCTCTGGCTCCTTATGAGGGGGATCTCGTACAGTCAAGGCTTGATGTTTACTCCAAGGCGGACGGCTCCAGAGTTGGTGTGCCGACGCACGTAGGCGCTACGGTTATGTATTGGAATGCATCGATCTTTGAGGAGTATGGACTGGATTACACCACAGTTGAGACATGGGATGACTACACCGCACTTGGCGAGCAGCTCAAAGAGGCTTCCAACGGCGAAGTGTACCTGACCTCTGTTGATACAGGCGGAACAGACTGGATCTGGCTGGCGATGGCTGAGTACGGTGAGGACTGGACCGGCGGCATGGGCGGCGAAGTGAACGTACAGCTTGAGTCCGTGACGAAGATGCTGACAATGCAGCAGCAGTGGCTGAATGATGGTATCGCGATGATCTCTACAGATGGACATACCGATACAGATGGCTGCCGCGCTACGATCCTCGATGGCAAGATCGCTTCCTTCCCGAAGGCTATGTGGTATATGAGCCGTTTCCTGGATTATATGCCGGATGAGGCAGGCAAGTGGGATATCACGACCTGCCCGGTATTTGAGGAAGGCCAGAAGTGTTCAGTAGGTATCGGCGGTACCGGTACGGTTGTCACACTGCAGTGTGAGGCACCGGAGCTGGCAGCAGAGTGGCTGGCATGGGCGAAGTGCTCAGAGCAGGGCGAGGCTCATATCTGGAACGACCTTGGATTTGATGTCTGCAATACCGCACTGTGGTCTGATGAGGACTTTGCTTATGATGAGTCCAACAAGTACAACACATTCTTCCGTGTGAAGCCGTATGAGATTCTGAACGAACTGGCAGATGCGGATGCGATCGGCACGATTTACACGACAGAGAATTCTCCGACACTGAACGAGTACATCAACACCACGACACTGAACGAGATTTTCGAGGATGGCATGGATGTTGAGGAGGCACTGCAGGAGTGCCAGGATTACCTTGACATGGAGCTGATGTAATTCATTTGCATTGACAGTTCCATGCTTATTGCAGGATGATGAGGGGAGGCCAGGGAATTGCATTCCCTGGCCTCCTTTTTCAGGATATAGGAGAGAGAAAGGAGGAATACATAGTGAAGAAAGTGAAGAAATTATTGTATTCCCAGAAGATCGCACCATATGTATTTGTGCTGCCGTTTGTACTGAGCCTGCTCATTTTCTGGGCTTATCCGCTGATATCCGGTATCAAGATGAGCTTCCAGGATGTTTCCTTCGGAGGAATGACCTGGGTAGGGACGGCCAACTACGCGAAGCTGGCAAAGGATAAGTTCTTTGCCCTCGCAGTTTCGAACAGCGTATTGTATATGATCCTGACGCTGCTCCTGATGGTGCCGATTCCGATGCTTCTTGCGGTTCTGATGGAGAGCCGCCTGACCAAGGCGAAGGGCGTCTGGAAGGTAATCATGTACATCCCGGCGTTGACCTCCGTCGTCATATCCGGTATGTTGTTCCGCCTGCTGTTCTCTGAGGGCGCGAACGGCCAGATGAACGTCATTATGGCTATGCTTGGCAAGCCTGCACAGGCATGGCTGAAATCCAAGACAACGGGCTGGTGTGCCCTGCTGCTGCTGTGCGTATGGAGATGGACCGGTGTGAATATGCTTTACTTTGTTTCCGGCCTGAAGTCCATTGATACCACACTCTATGAGTCCGGGGATATCGATGGCGCCAACGGATGGCAGAAATTCCGTTATATTACACTGCCGCTGCTGAAGCCTACGACGGTATATGTTATCACGATTTCCGTATTCGCAGGCCTGTCGATGTTCCTGGAGAGCTTCATGATCTGGAACGGCAATGATTCACCGAAGAATATCGGCCTGACGATCGTGGGCTATCTGTATAAGCGTGGTATCCAGAAGAATGATATGGGTTATGCCTGCGCCGTTGGCGTGGTGCTGATGGTGATTGCGCTGATTATCAACTTTATCCAGCTGATTGCGACCGGTACCTTCCATATCGGAAAACGGAAGGAGGATTAGCAATATGGCGAAAAATACTCCAAAACAGAAAACCATGGCGTCCAACCACAAGGTGGCAACCGTCTTGTCAACCGGGTTGTTCCTGGTTCTGTGCCTGTTCATTGCGTTTCCGCTGGTATGCGGCCTGCTCGGTTCTTTGAGGGACGGCCAGAAGGTAGTTACCACAGGTATGGCGCTGGATTTCCATTCTCCGGTGAGCCTGCAGAACTACAGGGAGCTGTTTGCGAAGTTTTTCCCGAAGGGCATGACTACGGATGTTATCGTGAACTCCAAGAAATACTTCAACTGGTATAAGAACAGCCTGATCCTGACGCTGACGACAGTCATCCTGACGCTGCTGATCTGCTACTTTATCGCATACGGCCTGTCCATGTACAAGTTCAAGCTGCAGGGATTCCTGTTCTTCATGGTTATCGCTACGATGTCCGTGCCGTTTGAGATCCTGATGCTCCCGTTGTATCAGGAAGTGACCGCACTGGGGATCATCAACACAAATGCCGGTGTCATTTTGCCTGGCCTGTGCGCGGCCGGTACGATATTCTTCTTTAAACAATATATGACCAGCCTGCCGAAGGAATTGCTGGATGCGGCACGTGTGGATGGCTGTACAGAGTACGGGATCAGCGTCAAGATCATGATGCCGATCACAAAGCCGGCGTTCGCTTCCCAGGCGATCATGTGCGCGATGGGTTCCTGGAATAATATGCTGTGGCCAATGCTTGTATTCCGTGATACAGAGAAGTTTACACTGCAGATTGGCCTGAATACACTGTTGACGCCGTATGGCAATAACTACAATCTGCTGATTGCCGGCTCCATGTTCGGTATCCTTCCGATTCTGGTTATTTACCTGATTTTCAACAGGTACCTGGTAGAAGGTATGACATCCGGAGCTGTGAAGGGCTGACAGGAGGGCAATGATGTCAAAGAACGCAAAGATGATTGTCGACCGCGCATTTCGGATTGCGGATATCGACAAACGGATTTACAGTTCGTTTATTGAGCATCTGGGGCGTGCCGTCTATGACGGCATCTACCAGCCAGGACATCCGCTCTCGAATGCGGACGGTTTTCGGACGGACGTGATTGAGCTCGTCCGGGAGCTGGATATCCCGATGGTTCGTTATCCGGGCGGCAATTTTGTTTCAAATTTTTATTGGGAGGACAGTGTTGGCCCTGTGAGCGAGCGCCCGCACCGCCTCGAGCTTGCGTGGAAGAGCCTCGAGAAGAACGAGGTCGGGCTGCACGAGTTCAGCAAGTGGGCGAAGGCTGCGGGTTCTGACGTGATGATGGCGCTGAACCTCGGTACGAGAGGGATTTCCGATGCCTGCAACCTGCTCGAATACTGCAACCATCCGGGCGGAACGAAGTACAGCGACCTGCGTATCAGCCACGGGCAGAAGGAACCGTACGGCTTCAAGACGTGGTGCCTTGGCAACGAGATGGACGGCCCATGGCAGGTCGGGCATAAGACCGCGACGGAATACGGACGCCTGGCGGAGGAGACGGCCAAGGCGATGAAGCTGATCGACCCGTCGGTCGAGTTCGTCGTGTGCGGCAGCTCGAACCGTAATATGCCGACATTCGCGAGGTGGGAGGACGAGGTGCTGAGCCACACCTATGAGTACGTGGATTACCTGTCCCTGCACCAGTATTACGGCAACCGCTCCGGCGACAGCAATGATTTTCTTGCGAAGTCGGATGATATGGATTACTTCATCCGGGAGGTCATTGCGACCTGCGATTATGTCAAGGCGAAGAAGCGCAGCAAGAAGAATATGTACCTGAGCTTTGACGAGTGGAACGTATGGTATCATTCCAACACGGCTGACGACGATATCACGGAGAACCATCCGTGGCAGGTGGCGCCGCCGCTGCTCGAGGATATCTACAATTTTGAAGACGCGCTGCTGGTCGGCCTGATGCTGATCGTGCTGCTGCGCCACTCGGACCGTGTCAAGGTGGCCTGCATGGCGCAGCTGGTCAATGTCATTGCCCCGATCATGACGGAGGCGAACGGAGGTGGAGCGTGGAGGCAGACGATCTTCTACCCGCTGATGCACGCGTCCCGCTATGGCCGCGGCGTTGCGCTGATGCCGGTTGTCGATTCGACACGGCATGATACGAAGAACCATGACGATGTCACGGATGTAGAGTCCATTGCAGTGTGGAATGAGGAAAAAGGTGAGGTGACGATCTTTGCCGTGAACCGCAATCTGGACGAGGACGTAGTCCTGACGACGGATGCGCGCAGCTTTGAGGGCTACCGTTTCGCGGAGCACATCGTGCTCGAGAGTGATGACCTGAAAGCGGAGAACCGCCTTGGCCATGAGAAGGTGGCTCCGAAGACGGTTGACCAGACGGTAAATGATGGAGGTATGCTGACCAGTATGCTTCACAAGGCCTCCTGGAATGTGATACGGCTCGTGAAAGGATGATCCGGCGTCGATCTTCTGTGGTCGGCCATGGATGTGGGCTGCATGATAGGGTATGATTGCCTCCCGTAGATTCCGGCAGCAGTTTCAGCTGTCGGAATCTTTTCATGCGCAGGCTCGTAAGAGGTATTTTGCTGCTTACGCAGTATGCGAGCCGCGCGGGCGGATAGAGTCGGTAAACTCCTCTATCCGATCACAGGCCCACGAGAGGTATATTGCCGCTGCCGCTCACGGCGCGGCGGATAGGGATGGCTGCGTCTCCTGTGACACAAAATTAACGCAAAATATTCATTTGAATTTCACAAAGCAATGATATGTTTGGCGTATATGTGAAAACACATCTATAAAATCTGCGAATGGCAGTTCGCATAATAAAATACTCCAAATCTAATTGAATGAGGTGTTTTAAAATGAAAGCAGCCAGAAAACTATCCTGCCTTGTGATAAGCATACTTTTTTCAGCGTCACTGGCAGCCTGTGAGTGTACTGCGCAGACAGTTGATGAGATGAATGATGCCTCCGGGGCAGAGACGCTCCCGGAAAAGGCAGACGCAGGGGAAGACGGCGCCGGATCCCGTGAAAACGGGAAGGGGCAGATGGACCGCGGAGATCTCAATGGAGACAACATGGGGAACAGGATGAAAGGAGAAAACGGTGGCGGCCGTGGGGGCAATGCCGGGGGGATGGCGGAGAACGATCCCGAAATCCAGGCGGTGCTGGACGCGAATGCTGATAAATTTGAACAGCTTACTTTCGAGGATGAGGAAACCGGCCTGACAATGGAATACAGCCTGTATATCCCCGAGGGGTATGACGCCTCCGGGCAATATCCGCTCATTATGTTTATTCCGGATTCTACCGGATCGGGGAAAAGTGCCCTGCAGATTGTGGAGCAATATTATGGCGCGACGGTGTGGGTGACGGAGGAAGAACAGCAGAAGCATCCATCTTTTGTGCTGGTTCCGGCCTTTACCGGAACGGTTGCTGACGACAATTGGACCGTTTCCGAACAGGTAGAGACGGCAGTACGCCTGATTACCGGGCTTCAGTCTGTATATAGCATTGATTCGGATCGGATTTATACCACCGGACAGTCTATGGGCTGTATGACATCCCTTTACCTGAACAGCAAGTATCCTGATTTATTTGCGGCCAGTATGTACGTATCGGGACAGTGGGATATATCCGTTCTGCAGGGGCTGGAAAGCCAGACATTTTTCTACATTACGGCGGGCGGTGACGAAAAGGCATCCGGCGGCCAGGATGAAGTGATGGCCATGTTTGACGCGGATGGTGTTCCATACAGCTATGGGACATGGAGTGCCCAGGACAGTGAGGAGGAACAGTCCTCAGCGGTGGCAGAGCTATTAAGTATGGGGCTCAATGCGAACATGATACGTTTTGAGACCGGGACGGTATTCAAAGAAGGGGAAAACGGATCTGAGCATATGTCGTCCTTTAATTATGCGTACAGCCTGGCCGCCGTCAGGGACTGGCTCTTTGAACAGACAAAGTGATGCGGTCGTAAATCAGCGGCTCATTTGAAAGAGAGGGCGGATAGGGGCGTTTAACGGCCCTATCCGATTACACAGGCTCACTACCGCATCAGAAGCCGTACTCTTTGAGAATGTCGTTTGCCCTGTCGGTGTCGTCGCAGACGCACAGCACGGTATAGGCGCCGGCGCTTTTGATGATCGCCTTATCCAGCTTATCGACCTCGCCCTGATTGTAAGAGGCGTAGAGTTCAGACTGATTATCGACCCGTTTCTGGAAGAGCTGCTCGACATCGTCCGTTTTGGAGGCATCCTTGCTCTGGATCACAGCTACTTCACAGGCAGTCGCGCCGGAGCTCGCATATGCAATGCCCGATTCCATGTCGTCTGCCTCGATGAAGTAAATCGACGGGATCAGCTCTGAAGCGGTCTGGCTCAGCGTATCGGAGGTGACGGCGGTGAGCAGCTCCCCGGAAAGCTTCGCGGGGTCGATGGTAATATCCTTGCTGCCTCCGCCGCTGCAGGCTGTGAGCGAGAGCGAGAGGAGTGCAGTGCAGAGTAGCATTTTACTTTTTTTCATAATAGGAAGTCCTTTCTGTATATCATATCCTGTGCCATAGGAAACTGCGTCCCCTGGGGGCACAAAAACGTTCCGCGTGGATGCGCGCTACTGTGTATGCGATTGCCTTTGTTTTCGCGCTATGCGTAGTCTTCGTCGCTGTCCTCATTGTCATCGCTGCCATCCGTATTTTCCTCATTGCCATCACTGTCTTCTTTGGAATCCATATCCGCATCGCCCGTGTTGGCTTCCGTGTCATTTTCTACCGGGATATAATGGCTCTTGAGGTACTCGAGAATCTGCTTGCAATATTTCTCATACAGATGGACACCGTCGCTCGAAGCACCCTCAATCAGGGAGCCGTATCCGTCCGAAAGGAATTCATTGAGGTCGAGATAGTAATAGCCCTCTTCCTCGCAGGCCTGCAGCAGGATGGAATTCAGCTTATCAACGTTTGCGTTGTTGATGTAGTCGCCGCTTGTGACTTTGGACTCCTCGACATAGATGCAGCTGCAGATGTACATCGTAGCGCCGGGCTGGATCTCAAGGAAACGTTTGGTGACAGAGACAAAGCCGTCATGGAACGAATCCCAGTCATATTCGCCGAGGTCATTTGCACCGAGCATAATATAAATCTTGCTGTAGCTGCCGCCGGAAAGCGCGGCTGCCACAGTGATGTTCCCATCGCCGGTCGCGATCACGGCATCCTTCGTCATTGAGGAGAGGGACATACCGACACTTGTGAAAAACTGGCCCTGTGTGATGCCGGATGCGTTGCGGAAACCCTCCATGCGCGAATCACCGATAAAGACAGCGTCCGAGAACCAGGAATCATCGACCGGGGTGTCGGCTTTTTTCACTATGGCTTCACTGTCAGGATTGGATACAGTCGGGAGCTTCGGAGCCTCAGTCTGCTGCACGGCAGTCTGCTGTGTAACTGCATCTTCGAGCGCCAGCCCCGCAAGGGTTGCCCCCGGGGCGGCTGCAGCGGGCGCGGCAGCCAGGGCAGAGCCGTCATCCGTATCGGTATTCATATGGGTAACCGTGCCGGAGGAACCTGCTTCACCGTCTGCGATGACATTTGCCGTAATGGAGTGGTACGTAAACATTGTTTTGATGAGGTTCCCCTCAAAGACGGCGAGTACCAGTACAACAGCAAGAAGAAGCTTGAGTACAAGCGTGTCCCGCTTCTTTTTGCGTCTTGTTTTCCGTGATGCCATATATATTTCTCCCGAATCTTCTTTATGTATATTATTATGTGTATCATAATGGTTTCCTTAACAGAATGGTGCGCTGCATTGTTGCATTTAATTAAGGAAATAATTATTAAGGCACGATCCGCAATTATTATATAATAATCATCTGTAAAGTCAAGTAATTTGGCGGAAGCTGCCGAAAAAAATCGAATGGGGCGATGAATCTCCCCTGTCCGATTATGAAAAACGGGTTATGAAAAAACCAAAATATGGGTTGACAGTTCCTGAGGATTATGCTAGAGTGTAGGTTGCACTATTGTGCAAGATTATGCCCTGCGGTATAACTATGCCCAAAAGTTGATTTAGACTGCAGAAAGAACAGAGGTGAAACATCAATGGAGAAAAACAGGATACGTCCTATTACAAATGGGAAAGGATTTCGTATGAGCTACTCGCGGCAGAAAGAGGTACTCGAGATGCCGAATCTTATTGAAGTTCAGAAGAACTCTTATCAGTGGTTTCTGGATGAGGGGCTCAAAGAAGTCTTTGATGATATCTCACCGATTGAAGACTATGGCGGAAAGCTCAGCCTTGAGTTCGTGGATTTCAAACTGTGCGAGGACGATGTAAAATACTCGATTGAGGAGTGTGTGGAGCGTGACGCTACGTTCGCAGCGCCGCTTAAGGTCCGGGTAAGACTCCATAATAAAGAGAACGATGAGATCAGTGAGCATGATATTTTTATGGGCGATCTCCCGCTGATGACTGCTACCGGCACGTTCGTGATCAATGGCGCGGAACGTGTCATTGTCAGCCAGCTCGTGCGTTCTCCTGGTATCTATTATGGGATTGCACATGACAAACTGGGCAAGAAGCTGTATTCCTGTACCGTTATCCCGAACCGTGGCGCATGGCTGGAATATGAGACAGACTCCAATGATGTTTTCTATGTACGTGTCGACAGGACGAGGAAGGTGCCGGTGACGGTTCTGATCCGTGCGCTCGGCATTGGTTCTAATGCAGAGATTATAGAGCTGTTCGGCGAGGAGCCGAAGATTGTCGCGACGCTCGCGAAGGATACCTCCGAGAATTATCAGGAGGGCCTGCTTGAGCTGTACAAGAAAATCCGTCCGGGCGAGCCGCTGGCGGTCGAGAGCGCGGAGAGCCTGATTATGAGTATGTTCTTCGACCCGCGCCGTTATGACCTGGCGAAGGTCGGACGTTACAAGTTTAATAAGAAGCTGATGCTGCGCAACAGGATTGCCGGACATATCCTGGCGGAGGACGTCGTGGACGAATCTACCGGAGAGATCCTGGCTGAGGCGGGCACAGAGGTTACGCGCGAACTGGCGGATACGATCCAGAACGCGGCTGTCCCGTCCGTGTTGATCCGCACCGAAGAGAGGGATGTCAAGGTCCTTTCGAGCATGATGGTGGATCTGCGCACCTACATTGACTGCAATCCGCGCGAGCTCGGGATTACGGAGTTAGTATACTACCCGGCGCTCCAGAAAATACTGGAAGATAATGACAATGAGGAGGACCGTAAGGATGCGGTGCGCCGTTCTGTCCATGATCTGATCCCGAAACATATTACGAAGGAAGATATTCTCGCGTCGATCAATTACAATATTCATCTGGAGTACGGCATCGGCAATGACGACGATATCGACCATCTGGGTAACCGCCGTATCCGTGCTGTCGGAGAGCTGCTTCAGAACCAGTACCGGATCGGCCTGTCCAGGCTGGAGCGTGTGGTCCGCGAGCGTATGACGACACAGGAGATCGAGGGGATTTCCCCGCAGTCCCTGATCAATATCAAGCCGGTGACGGCCGCAGTCAAGGAGTTCTTCGGATCCTCGCAGCTGTCACAGTTTATGGACCAGAACAATCCGCTTGGAGAGCTGACGCATAAGAGGCGTCTCTCAGCACTGGGGCCTGGCGGACTTTCCAGGGAGAGAGCCGGATTCGAGGTGCGTGACGTACATTACTCCCATTATGGCAGGATGTGCCCGATCGAGACACCTGAGGGTCCGAACATCGGCCTGATCAATTCCCTGGCGACGTATGCCAGAATCAATGAATACGGTTTTATCGAGGCGCCGTACCGCAAGATTGATAAATCAGACCCGAAGAATCCGCGCGTCACGGACGAGGTCGTGTATATGACGGCGGATGAGGAGGACAATTACCATGTAGCGCAGGCGAACGAGCCTCTGGATGCGGAGGGACACTTTGTCAAGAAGAATGTTTCCGGCCGCTACCGCGAGGAGACGCAGGCATACGAGAGGAGTATGTTCGACTTCATGGACGTATCCCCGAAGATGGTATTTTCCGTGGCTACGGCCCTGATCCCGTTCCTTGAAAATGATGACGCGAACCGTGCCCTGATGGGCTCCAATATGCAGCGCCAGGCTGTGCCGCTCCTGACGACGGAAGCTCCGGTAGTCGGGACAGGTATGGAGGTCAAGGCGGCGGTGGATTCCGGTGTCTGCGTTGTCGCGCGAAATGCAGGCGTTGTGGAGCGCTCTGAGTCAAAGCGGATCATCATTCGGACCGATGATGGTATGCGCGATGAGTACCACCTGACAAAATTTGCCCGAAGCAACCAGAGCAACTGTTACAACCAGCGCCCGATTGTCACGAAGGGTGAGCGTGTCGAGGAGGGGCAGGTGATCGCGGACGGCGCATCGACCTCGAACGGCGAGATCGCACTTGGGAAGAACCCGCTGATCGGTTTCATGACTTGGGAGGGTTACAATTACGAGGATGCTGTCCTGCTGAGCGAGAAGCTTGTCATGGATGATGTCTATACATCCGTTCATATTGAGGAATACGAGGCGGAAGCGCGGGATACGAAGCTCGGGCCGGAGGAGATCACGCGGGACGTACCGGGTGTCGGTGATGATGCGCTGAAGGACCTCGACGAGAGGGGGATCATCCGCATCGGAGCGGAGGTCCGTGCAGGGGATATCCTTGTCGGCAAGGTTACGCCGAAGGGGGAGACGGAGCTGACGGCGGAAGAGCGTCTGCTGCGCGCAATTTTTGGTGAGAAGGCCCGTGAGGTGCGTGATACCTCCCTGAAGGTTCCGCATGGCGAGTATGGCATCGTGGTCGACGCAAAGGTTTTCACGCGTGAGAATGGCGATGAGCTTTCGCCTGGCGTGAACCAGGCGGTCCGCATCTATATTGCGCAGAAGAGGAAGATCTCCGTCGGCGACAAGATGGCAGGCCGCCATGGCAACAAGGGTGTGGTATCCCGTGTGCTTCCGGTTGAGGATATGCCGTTTTTGCCGAATGGCCGCCCGCTTGATATCGTGCTGAACCCGCTTGGCGTGCCGTCCCGTATGAACATCGGGCAGGTGCTGGAGATCCACCTGAGCCTTGCCGCGAAGGCGCTTGGCTTTAACGTTTCGACGCCGGTATTTGACGGCGCGAACGAGAATGATATTATGGATACGCTTGACCTCGCGAATGATTATGTCAATCTGGAGTGGGATGAGTTTAAAGAAAAGCATGAGGATGAGCTTCTCCCCGAGGTTCTTGATTATCTGTATGAGAACCGCGACCACAGGGCACTGTGGAAAGGCGTCCCGATCTCGCGTGACGGCAAGGTGCTGCTGCGCGACGGCCGGACGGGTGAGTATTTCGACAGCCCGACGACGATCGGACATATGCATTACCTGAAGCTGCATCATCTGGTAGACGATAAGATCCATGCGCGTTCCACGGGACCGTATTCGCTTGTCACGCAGCAGCCGCTCGGCGGCAAGGCGCAGTTCGGCGGCCAGCGTTTCGGAGAGATGGAAGTATGGGCGCTCGAGGCATTCGGCGCATCTTATACACTGCAGGAGATCCTGACTGTGAAGTCGGATGATGTGGTGGGACGTGTC
>CAYRKA010000028.1:0-21237 GCA_964424785.1 uncultured Lachnospiraceae bacterium
GTGGGAGCGCGAAGCGCGGAACAATCCGGGAATCAGGTTTTGACGGGTAAATCATATAATGATTCCAGGGTCAAAAGTGCCGGCAGCGGGAGTTTATCAGGACAATTCGGAGGTAACCTATGGAAAATACAGAGCTTCATACGCATAAATTAGAGAACGGGCAGCAGTTTGGCGAGGTACGCATTGCGGACGAGGTTGTGGCGATTATCGCCGGCCTCGCGGCATCCGAGGTGGAGGGCGTGGCCTCGATGGCAGGGAATGTGACGAGGGATCTGATCGGCAAGCTCGGCATGAAGAGCCTGTCGAAGGGCGTCAAGATCACGATGGATGAGAATACGGTCCATGTGGCGCTGGCGATCAATATCCGGTTCGGCTACAATGTCCCGGCGACCTGCTCGAAGATCCAGGAGAAGGTCAAGACTGCGATCGAGACGATGACAGGGCTTGAAGTGACGGAGGTCAACATCAAGATTGTCAATGTTTCAATGGAGAATGATTAAGACATATGACGCGAAGCGGCATATAGCTTTCGAGGAATGCGGTCTGTGGCTTGTAGGGGAGGAGCTGTAATAGTAACGATACATTTTCTTGCAGTCCGGCTCCGCCCGGACCGCAGCGGCTGTTCCCGGCAGCATTGGGGAGTTGGATCGGACATGAAGAGAAGTGAGATCAGAGAGAATATTTTTAAGCTTGTATTCTGCGGGGAGTTCCATCCGAGTGAGGAGCTGCCCGCGCAGGTGGAGCGCTATTTCGAGGAGCTTCCGGAGATATCCGGGGAAGATCACGCGTACATCGCGGATAAATTCGGAAAAATAAAACAAAAGATCAGTGAGATTGACGGCAAAATCAACAGTGTTACGAAGGGCTGGCGGACAGACCGTATGGGGAAGGCGGAGCTCGCGATCCTGCGCCTTGCGGTCTACGAGATGCTGTATGACGATGATGTGCCGGTCAAGGTGGCGATCAACGAAGCAGTAGAGCTTGCGAAGAGATACGGCGGGGAGGAGTCGCCCTCCTTTGTGAACGGGGTCCTCGCAAGGCTGGCATAGTGCCTATGCAGAGAGTTTATTCAGTCAGCCAGATCAACACATACATCAGAAATATGTTCACACAGGATTTTGTGCTGAACCGTGTCAGTATCCGCGGGGAGGTCTCGAATTGCAAGTATCACACGTCGGGACATATCTACTTTTCTTTGAAGGACGCGGGCGGGACGATCGCCTGTATTATGTTTGCCGGTGCCAGGAAGGGACTGGCTTTTCGTATGTCTGACGGACAGCAGGTTGTCGTAGACGGCAATGTCAATGTCTACGAGCGGGACGGCAAATATCAGCTTTATGCGAACCGCATCCGCCTCGACGGCGCGGGCCTGCTCTATGAGAAATATCTTGCGCTGAAGCAGGAGCTTGAGGAGATGGGGATGTTCGACCCGTGCTACAAGCAGCCGATCCCGGCCTATGTCCGCAGGCTTGGTGTCGTGACCGCGCCGACCGGGGCGGCGATCCGTGATATCATCAATATTGCGAAGAGGCGCAATCCCGGAATTGAGATCATACTTTACCCGGCGAAGGTGCAGGGCGAGGGCTCCGCGGACAGCATTGCGCAGGGTCTTGCCGCGCTCGATCCACTTGGGCTTGACGTGATCATTGCAGGCCGGGGCGGCGGCTCGATCGAGGATCTGTGGGCTTTCAATGAGGAGACGGTTGCCCGTGCGATTTTTGCGTGTCGGACGCCGGTGATCTCGGCAGTCGGCCATGAGACGGATACGACGATTGCCGATTTTGTCGCGGACTTGCGGGCTCCGACGCCGTCAGCGGCCGCGGAGCTCGCCGTTATGGACATGGTTTCCGTACAGCAGCAGCTTGCCGCGTCCGGCGAGCGGATGCAGAAGCTGATCGGGTGGCGGGTTGAGGCGGAACAGGCGCGCCTCGAACAGTACAGCAGGCGTCTTGCCTATGCCGGGCCGGAGCAGAAGCTGCGTGACCAGCGCCAGCGCGCCGCGGACATAGAGGAAGCGCTTTGCAGGGGAATGCAGGCTCTCCTCGGGGAGCGCCGCCATGCGATGGCTGTCTATATCGAGCGGCTGAAGGCAGTCTCGCCGCTGGAGAAGCTCTCGCAGGGCTATGCCTGCGTCACGGATGGAGCGCAGAGACGTATTTATTCCACGGGGCAGGTCGCTCCGGGAGACAGGCTGCATATCTACGTCTCGGACGGCGTGATCGATGCGCAGGTCACAGGCACGCAGGAGATCAAAACATGATTGGTGCGCAGGCCAGATGGCCGCACAAGTGTGCCCATCTGGCCGGACACCGGGACTGGGCTTCCATAGTAAGAAGAAAGGATTGACCGTTATGCCGAATACCGATGAACGCTCTGCTGCGCAGCAGCCGTCCACACCCCCGGAATCCCTCGAGTCCGCGTTCGCGCAGCTCGACGGGATCCTTGAGCGGCTGGAGGATCGCGAGCTCCCTCTTGAGGAAGCATTTGCACAGTACCAGCAGGGCATGGAGCTGCTGAAGCTGTGCAATGAGAAAATAGATACCGTAGAGAAAAAGATTCAGATCATGAACGGAGATGGTACACTTGATGAATTTCGATGACCAGATGAAAAAACGGGTGACGGAAATCAAAAGTATTATCCAGAATTATCTGCCGGAGGAGGATGGATACCAGCGCACGCTGCTCGAGGCGGTCAATTACAGTATGCTGGTCGGCGGCAAGAAGCTGCGCCCGCTCCTGATGCAGCAGACGTATGTGATGTTCGGCGGCAGCTCGCGGGTAATACAGCCCTTCATGGCGGCGATCGAGATGATCCACACGCACTCGCTGATCCACGACGATCTCCCGTCGATGGACAACGACGAATACCGCCGCGGACAAAAGACGACGCATATCGTTTACGGTGAGGCGATGGCGATCCTGGCGGGAGACGCGCTGCTGAATCTTGCGTACGAGACGGCGTCGCAGGCATTTGAGCTTGAGCCTTCCAACCCGGATGTCGGCAGGGCCTTTCGCATTCTGACGCGGAAGACCGGCATCGACGGGATGATAGGCGGGCAGTCAGTAGATGTGGAGTATGCGGGCAGGCCGCTCACACAGCAGCAGCTCTCCTTCGTCTACCGGCTCAAGACTAGTGCGCTGATCGAGGCGTCGATGATGGTCGGGGCTGTGCTCGCCGGAGCCCCGGATGAGGAGCTCGACAGGGTGGAGCAGATCGCGCGGAATGTCGGGATGGCGTTCCAGATCCAGGATGATATCCTCGATGTGACCGGAGACGCGGAGACGCTCGGCAAGCCGGTCAGAAGCGATGAGAAGAACGAGAAGACGACGTACGTGACAGTGAACGGGCTTGAGCAGGCGCGGGAGGACGTCGCGCGTTATTCGGAGGAGGCGATCCGGCTGCTCGACGAGCTTCCGTATGAGAACGAATTCCTGCGGGAGCTGATCCTGATGCTGGTCCATCGGAGCGCCTGATGTGAGGTACACCTATGCTGTTAGAGGAAATCAGAGAGCCAAACGATATCAAAAAGATAGAGAAGGACAGGCTGCCGGAGCTGGCGCAGGAGATCCGGGATTTTCTGATTGAAAAGATCAGTGAGAATGGGGGTCATCTCGCGTCGAATCTCGGCGTCGTGGAGCTGACGATGGCGCTGCATCTCGTGTTCGACATGCCGCGTGACAAGATCATCTGGGATGTCGGTCACCAGTCTTATACGCACAAGCTCCTGACAGGGCGCAGGGAAGGGTTTGACCATCTGCGCAAATACGGCGGGATGAGTGGTTTCCCGAAGCGCAAGGAGAGCGCCTGCGACGCGTTTGATACGGGACACAGCTCTACCTCCATCTCAGCGGGGCTCGGATATGTCTACGCGCGCGACCTCCAGGAGGAGGACTATGATGTGGTCTCCGTGATCGGCGACGGGGCCCTGACCGGCGGGATGGCGTATGAGGCGCTGAACAATGCGGCTCAGCTCAAGAAGAATTTTATTATTGTTTTGAATGATAACGAAATGTCGATCTCGGAGAATGTCGGCGGGATCTCGACGTACCTGAGCAATATCCGCACGGCGGAATATTACACCGGGTTCAAGACAGGCGTCGAGAACACGCTGAACCGGATCCCGCACGGCGACAAGCTGATCCGGGGCATCCGCAATACGAAGCAGGGGATCAAGCAGTTCTTCGTGCCGGGTATGTTTTTTGAGGAGATGGGGATCACGTATCTTGGCCCGGTGGACGGCCACAACATCCAGCAGATGGTGCGTGTCCTGCGCGACGCCCGCAGGGTGAACGGGGCAGTGCTCGTACACGTCAATACGAAAAAGGGCAAGGGCTACCCTCCTGCGGAGCGGATGCCGTCGCGCTTTCATGGGGCGGAGCCGTTCGACCCGGAGACAGGTCTTCCGAGCACGCGCCGCAGGAAAGCGGCATGGACGGATGTGTTCTCAACTGTGATGTGCAAGATGGGCGCGCGTGAGCCGAAGCTCGTTGCGGTCACAGCCGCGATGCCGGACGGTACGGGTCTGAAACGCTTCCGGAATATGTACCGCGACCGGTTCTTTGACGTCGGGATTGCGGAGGAGCACGGCGTGACATTTGCGGCGGGGCTGGCCGCAGGCGGCATGAAGCCGGTCGTCGCGGTGTATTCTTCCTTTTTGCAGCGCGGGTACGACCAGATGATCCACGATGTCTGTATCCAGAATCTGCATGTGGTGTTTGCGGTCGACCGTGCGGGTCTTGTCGGGAGCGACGGGGAGACGCACCAGGGGATTTTCGACCTGTCATACCTGACGGCGATCCCGAATATGTGCGTGATGGCGCCGAAGAATAAATGGGAGCTCGCGGATATGCTGAAGTATGCGATTGCGTATGACGGGCCGATCGCGCTGCGCTATCCGCGCGGGGAGGCATACGACGGGCTGCAGGAATTCCGCGCCCCGATCGAGTACGGCAGGAGCGAGATCCTGTATGATGAGAGCGGCCTGGCGCTTGTCGCGATCGGCAGCATGGTGAAGACGGCGCTGGCGGTGCGGGAGCTGCTCAAGGAGCTCGGTTACAACTGTACGATTGTCAATGCAAGGTTTGCGAAGCCGGTCGACGAGGAGATGCTGGCTTATCTTGCAAAGGACCACAGCCTCATCGTCACGATGGAGGAAAATGTGCGCAGCGGCGGCTTTGGAGACAAGGTGATCGAATATTATAACGATACGGGAACGGATATTTCCGTGCTGCAGATCGCGCTGCCGGACGATTACATTGAGCATGGCAATGTCGAGGTGCTCAGGGAGGAAGCCTGCATTGACGCAGAGTCAATATACAAAAAGATCGTTGCAAGGTATTTTCAATTATAACCAAAGGAGCAATCAGATGAAAGAGCGCCTGGATGTGCTGCTTGTGCAGCAGGGATTTGCACCGTCGCGCGAGAAGGCGAAGGCAGTGATCATGGCCGGGAACGTGTTCGTGGACGGCCAGCGCGAGGACAAGGCAGGCACAATGATCCATGAGAAAGCGGAGATTACCGTGAAGGGCAGCACGCTTCGGTACGTCAGCCGGGGCGGGCTGAAGCTTGAGAAGGCCATGCGGCATTTCGACCTGACCCCGGCAGGGAAGGTCTGTATGGACGTCGGCGCTTCGACGGGCGGCTTTACCGACTGTATGCTGCAAAACGGCGCTGTCAGGGTCTATTCGGTAGACGTCGGGCGCGGCCAGCTGGACTGGAGCCTGCGCAACGACGGGCGTGTTGTCTGTATGGAAAAGACGAATATCCGCTATGTCACACCGGAAGATATCGCGGAGCCGCCTGCATTTGTCTCGATCGACGTGTCCTTTATTTCTCTGACTAAGGTGCTGCTGCCGGTGCGCGAGCTGATGACGCCGGACGGCGAGATCGTGTGCCTGATCAAACCTCAGTTTGAGGCGGGCCGCGGGAAGGTTGGCAAGAAGGGTGTCGTGCGCGATCCGGCTGTCCATGAGGAAGTCATCCGCAAGGTGGTCGATTATGCGGCGGGGATCGGGCTGGCCGCGCTGGCGCTGGATTTTTCGCCGATCAAGGGGCCGGAGGGGAATATCGAGTATCTGCTGCATCTGAGGAAGACAGCGGCCGGATGTGTTGGCGGTATGCTCCCCGTACATGAGATCGTCGCGGCCGCGCACAGGACGCTCGGGTGAGCAGTGGTGGCGCAGAGGCTGTATGGAAATGAGGCAAAAAGCAGACAGGACGGAAGATGGATACATTTTATGTGATATCGAATTACCAGAAGGACCCGGAGTTTGCGGCGGCTGAGTCGATCCGGCGTTATCTGGAAGAAAAAGGGAAAAGATGCTATGTCCAGCGCCACGAGAGCGAGCGGAACGCGGGCAGCTTCCGCTATACGGATGCGCGGTGCGTCCCGGAGGATGTAGAGTGTGTGCTCGTGCTGGGGGGAGACGGGACGCTCCTGCAGGCCGCGCGCGACCTTGTGGAGCGGGATCTGCCCTTGCTCGGCGTCAATCTTGGCACGCTCGGTTACCTGGCGGAGATCGAGCTCCGCAACATCCGGCCTGCGCTCGACCGGCTGATAGGCGGGGATTTTCTTGTAGAAGAGCGCATGATGCTGTGCGGGACGGCATATCACCAGAACAGGCAGATGCTGCGCGACATCGCGCTCAACGATATTGTGATCAGCCGCAACGGCAGGCTGCGGGTCGTGGACTTTAATGTTTACGTGGACGGTGTGTTCCTGAATTCGTTCACAGCGGACGGGATCATTGTCTCGACGCCGACCGGGTCGACAGGCTACAACCTGTCCGTGGGCGGGCCGATTGTCGCGCCGGAGGCCTCCCTGATGCTGCTGACGGCGATAGCGCCGCATACGCTGACGGCCAGGCCGATCGTGCTGCCCTGCGATGTGGAGATCGCGATAGAGATCGGGTCAGGCCACAGCACGGATATCGATGGGGCGGAGGCCACGTTTGACGGAGATACTTCCGTTAAGCTCAATTCCGGTGACAGGATTGCGGTTTCCCGTTCCGGGCTGAGAACGAAGATGGTCAAGACCAGGAACACGAGCTTCCTCGAAATACTCAGAGAGAAAATGAATAACTGAGTTGTTACTATTCACAGTCGATTCGGAATAGATATACAGACTCGTCGTGCTCGCACGTAAGAGGCTGTAAGGGAAGGAAGCAAAGCTATGAAGGCAGAAAGGCATGCCAGGATCGTTGATCTGATCGGCAAATATGATATAGAGACACAGGAGGAGCTCGCGGAATATCTGAAGCGCGAGGGCTGCCAGGTGACGCAGGCGACGATCTCGCGGGACATCAGGGAGCTCAGGCTGACGAAGATTGCGACAAATGACGGGCGCCAGAAGTACGCTCTGATGCAGCCGCAGGACGGCGGGATGAACGAGAAGTACCTGCGTGTCCTGAAGGATGGGTTTGTCTCGATGGATATGGCGCAGAATATCCTCGTGGTCAAGACGGTCTCCGGAATGGCGATGGCGGTCGCGGCAGCGATCGACGCAATGCACTGGCCGGAGGTGGCCGGGTGCATCGCGGGAGATGACACGATCATGTGCGCGATCCGCAGCGTTGACGATACGCTCCGGGTAATGGACAAGATTCATGGGCTGACCGGGAAATAAACCGCGGCCGCGCGGCGCAGGATCCGGCAGCGCACAGATGGGATTCAGAGGCTGACGGCAGACGGGCTGCAGTCAGCCGGTGGGAGAGAGCGGAATAAAGAATGTTAGTAAGCTTATATGTAAAAAATATGGCGCTGATCCGGGAGGCTGAGGTCGAATTCGGCAACGGCCTCAACATCATGACAGGAGAGACGGGAGCCGGGAAATCACTTGTGATCGGTTCGGTCAATATTGCGCTCGGGACCGGGAATTTCCGGGATTACGTGATGGAGGACGTTGATAACGCGCTCGTGGAGCTCGTCTTTGCGACGGAGAACCCGGCGGTGCGCAGGAAGCTTGAGCAGCAGGAGCTGCCGTTCGACGACGGCGAGGTCATCATCACGCGCAAATACCGGGGCGGCCGCAGCGTCAGCAAGGTCAACGGCGAAACGGTGCCGGTATCGTTCGTGCGTGAGCTCGCGTCGGACCTGATCGATATCCACGGCCAGCATGAGCATCAGTCGCTGCTCTATGCCAAAAACCACCTGGCGATCCTCGATGAATTCGCGCGGGATGAGCTGCAGGACAAGCTTGCGCTGTGTCGGGAGCAGTACCGCGCATGGCAGAAAGCGAAGCGCCAGTGGGCCGAATCCTCCGCAGATGAGCGCGAGCGCGCGAAGGAACTCGATTTCCTGCAGTTCGAGATCCAGGAGATCGAGGCGGCAGCACTGAAGCCCGGCGAAGATGAGGAGCTTGAGGCATCGTACCGTCTGATGGCGAACGGGCAGCGGATCATGGAGTCGCTCTCGGAAGTGGCCGGGATGACCGGTGCGAAAGGCTATTCCGGGGCGGCGGATGAGATCGGGAATGCGTTGCGCGCCCTGAACGCGGCGGGCGTATATGACAGTTCGCTTTCCCAGCTCGGAGAAATGCTCGGCGACATCGAATCGATGATCGGCGATTTCAACCGCAGCCTGTCAGAGTACATGGACAATTTTGCGTTTGACGCACAGGAGCTGCGCCGGACAGAGGAGCGCCTCGACCTGATCAATCGTTTCAAGACAAAATACGGGAATTCGATCGGGCAGATCCTGGAGAGCCTGGAAGAGAAGCGCAGCCGCGTCGAAGTCCTGGCCAATTATGAGGAATACAGGCAGAAGCTCCGGGAAAACTATGACAAGAGCAGGCGCGCGCTCGCGAAGACGTCGGCTGAGATCACGGCGATCCGCAAGGCTTACGCAAAGCAGTTCGCGGCGCGGATCCGGGAAGCGCTGGTCGACCTGAACTTTCTCGATGTGCGCTTCGAGATCGCGTTCCGTGAGCTGAAGGAGCCGGTCGAGAACGGCAGGGACGAGATCTGCTTTATGATTTCGACGAACCCGGGACTTCCGCTGCGGCCGCTCGGGAGCGTCGCCTCGGGCGGGGAGCTTTCGAGGATTATGCTGGCGATCAAAGCGGTCATGGCGGACCGCGACGCGGTTGAGACATTGATTTTTGACGAGATCGATACGGGAATCAGCGGGCGCACGGCGCAGAAGGTGTCGGAAAAAATGGCGGTGATCGCGCGCAGCCACCAGATCCTGTGCATCACGCATCTGGCGCAGATCGCGTCGATGGCGGACCATCACTTCGTCATCGAGAAGAAGCCGGCCGACAGCAAGACGATCACGAACATTGCGAAGCTGGATGAGGAGGAGAGCATCCGCGAACTGGCGCGCATCCTCGGCGGCACGAAGATCACCGATACGGTGCTTGAGAGCGCCAGAGAAATGAAAAAGCTGGCGCGGCAGTCCGGGCAGGAAGACCACTGCGGGGCATCGGGCGCGTAACGGAAACAAAATGGCATTTCAATCTGTTTTGCGATGAACTGGCAAAAAAATACCAGTGTGGATCCACCGTGAATTTCACATACTGAATGCAGGGCAAGTCAATGCTCCCTGCATTTTTTGACGTTGCGGGGGAATCAGCTTTTGACGGGTAAATCATTTTACAGGGACCGGCTTTAGCCGTTCCCTTTTATCGGACAGTTACGCTTTTACGATAGAGAAGTGAGGTGCAAAGGATGAATGCCAGACAAAAATACAGAAGATTTGTGGTTTCTTTGCTTATTGTGGGCGCAGCGGGATTTGCCTGGTGCAGTTACGGGGCGCTGCGCGGCATGATCCCGGCGCACATCCGGGTCTCGGAAACAGACGGGACTGCGCGGCTCTTTACGGGGATGCTCGGGGCAGTGATCGAGGAGGAACGTGTCGGGGCGCAGAATACGGCAGAGACGGTTCCGGCTCAGGATAATACATCCGGCCAGGGCGGCAGCCTGCAGGGAGCAGGAAATGTATCAGGCCGGTGTGATAGTGTACAAGACGTGGCCAATGTGCCCGGCGCAGGGAACGGCCTGCAGGACACGCCGGTTGACGGGGAATCCTACCAGGTCAGGTGCAGCCTGTTCGGAAAGATACCGCTGAAAACTGTACAGGTATCGGTCGTGCCGCGCGCCAGCGTCTACCTCGGCGGCACGCCGATCGGCATTTACATGGAGACAGACGGCGTTCTCGTCGTCGGGACCGGCGGGATCACGTGCGTGGACGGCTCAAAGAGCTGCCCGGCATGGAATATTGTGAAGCCGGGCGATTACATCCACAGTGTAGACGGAACGGACATCAATACAAAGGAGGAGCTGGTCGCCTGCATCGGGAAGAGCGGCGGGGCGGATGTCGTGCTCGGCGTCGAGCGGGCCGGGGAGCTGATCGACCTGCGGCTGAGGCCGGTCTGCGACGAGCAGGGCAGTTACCGCGCCGGCATCTGGGTGCGCAATGATACGCAGGGCATCGGCACGCTGACTTACGTGGATGAGGAGGGCGGCTTCGGCGCACTGGGCCATGGCATCAGCGACGTCGACACAGGCGGCCTGCTCGATATCCGGGGCGGCATTCTCTACAATGCCGATGTGGTATCTGTTGTCAGGGGGACGCAGGGTGCGCCTGGCGAGCTCTCCGGCGTCATCCATTACAGCGACGGCTACAGGATCGGCACGATCCGCGAGAACTGTGAGAACGGCATTTATGGTACGGTCTCCGGCTTCCCGTCTATGATCCGGGGGCGCACGCTCTGCGAGGCGGCCCACCGCCAGGAAGTCACCGAAGGCCCGGCGACCATCCTGTGTACCGTAGGCAGCGAGTGCCGGGAGTATGACGTTTTGATCCGTGAGATTCGCCTGGGCGGCCGCGACGTCAACAAGGGGATGGTCATCGAAGTGACGGATCCCGGGCTGTTGGAGCTGACGGGAGGGATTGTGCAGGGCATGTCGGGCTCGCCGATCCTCCAGGGCGGGCGGATCGTGGGGGCAGTGACGCATGTATTTGTAAATGACTCGACGAAAGGGTACGGGATCTTTATTGAAAATATGCTGGGGGATTGAGGAGGGCTGGGGATAATCCAGTTGATGGGACAGCAATTTCGGGGCCGCGGGATTGCCGGATTTACAGGTTTATATTTTCACTGAATTTTTAAGATTTACAGATATAAATTGTACTTGACAGGCGGGCAAGCGGTAAGGTAGAATTATTCAGAATATATTTGCGGCGATCCAAAAAATCATGTAACTATTGACCATCATCACTCTGTATCGGCGGACAGGGGGGGGTGAAGCAATGCTCGATGAATTAAATCAACTTGGTGTTGACACCGCGGACGGGATTTTACGGTTCATGAACAATGAGGGGCTTTATCAGCGGATGCTTATCGCATTTGCGGGAATGATAAAAGAAGCGCAGGTTACGGCGGAGTTCGACGACGGGGCTTATGACAGGGAGATCGATAAGTTCCATGCGCTCAAGGGTACGGCGGGGAACCTGTCTGCCAGGCCTCTTTATGCTGCTTACACGGAGATTGTCCGGCTATTGAGGGCGGGGGATCCGGCGGGCGCAAAGGCTGTGATCAAAGAGATTTTACCGACACAGCAGAAGATAACAGACTGTATCGAGAAGTACGCATAGAGGGTTGGAGGCCTTTGTGATGAGTTCTGGCAACAAAGCGATTCTGGTGGTTGACGATGTCAAGATCAACCGTATTATGCTGACCGAAATATTTAAAGATGAGTTTGATGTGCTGGAGGCATCAGACGGTGAGGAAGCCCTCTCTGTGATTAACAGCAATCCAGACATCGGAGCCGTACTCCTGGATCTTCTTATGCCGGGGACTGACGGTTTTTTTGTGCTCAAAAATATGAATGAGACCGGGCTGATCGAGAAGATCCCGGTACTGGTTGTCACGGGCGCCGAGGACATGGATATGCTCCTGAAAGCCTATAACATGGGGGTCATGAATATCATCACGAAGCCCTATGTTTCTTATTTCTTAAAGAGGCAACTCAAGAACGTCATGGAGCTGTACAGGCATAAGAACGAGCTCGAGGTCATGGTGTCCGAGCAGGTCGCTAGATTCAATGCCATGAGCCGGTCTATTGTGGAGGCTTTGGCGGATATCATAGAATTCCGCGATTGTGAGACAGGAAAGCACGTGAAGAGCGTATGCGGATTGACGAAGGAACTCATGGTCAGGCTTGGGAGGATGTACCCTGAATACAGGCTGCCCATGGAGGAGATCGACAAGATCTCCATCGCCGCCGCCCTTCACGACGTGGGCAAGATCTCCATCCCCGATACGATCTTAAACAAGCCCGGGAAGCTTACCGATGAGGAATTCCGGGTCATGAAGTCGCATACGGTAAAAGGCTGTGAGCTGCTGGAAAAGGTCAGGAATATCATAGATCCCGGGCTATACAGATATTGTTATGATATCTGCAGGCACCACCATGAAAGATGGGATGGGAGGGGCTACCCGGACGGCATTGCGGGAGACGCGGATGAGATATGGTCACAGGCTGTGGCTGTGGCCGACGTATACGACGCCCTCACATCAGACAGGGTTTACAGGAAGGCCTTTCCACAGGATGTCGCGGCGGATATGATTTTCAATGGCGAATGCGGGCAGTTTAATCCCCATGTTCTGGAAGCGTTTAAGGCGGTGCGGTATGACAGGTGAGTCGGAAATAAAACGAAAAGACGTAAACGGGCAGACGAAGGACAGTAGATTTTTTGTGGTGAGCGGTTTTCTGGTTGCCTGCATAACGATGCTGCTTCTCGCAGGCTTTACCTATTTTATGGGGAGGCAGGTATCGGATGTCACGGACAGCATCAGCAATGTCTATATGGCGGAGATCAATCTCCAGCTTCAGCAGAAGTTTAAGTCCATTATGGAAGTGAGGCTTACGCAGGTTGACAGGATCCTGAAGGAGATTAGCCCTGACGTCTGCGATGACTGCGAAACGGTGTGTGAGATCATAACGGAAGAAGCTTCGTCTAGGAGCCTGAGCTTTGCCGGTTTCCTGGATGAGGACTATAAGCTTTTCCCAGTCTACGGGGCGGAGGATATTGCCATAGGGGGCGACAACGACATCGAAGCTTCCATTGCATATGACGGGAATGTCCTGGAATATGCCGCAGACAAGGACGGCAACAGATATCTGATGTACGGACGGGGCACAACAGACTTTGTGCTGGGGGACGGGAAACACAGCACTGCTTTTGTTGTGGGTATCGGGATGGAAGTTATGGACAGCGCCCTTTTCCTCGATTCGGAGGAGGGGAACATCTATACGCATGTGATCAACCACAACGGCGACTTTATCATCAGCAACGGCTTTATCGAGGGGGATAATTATTTTGACGGGGTGGTTAATACAGAGATTGCGGATGCCAGGGAGGCCGAAAAATGCATCAGCGAGCTGAAGCACGCCATTGAAGTCGGCACACAGTACAATTTCAGCTATATCCTCAACGGCGAGAATTTCTATGTGTGCTGTTCCCCCTTTTCGGACAACAGCGAATGGTATTATGTGACCGTGATGAGCAGCACTGTTTTCGACGGATATTTTGACAGGATTAACCAGACGAGGACGGAGGCGCTGATCATTGTCCTGGCCATCCTCCTTTGTTCTATCGTATGGGTTGTCCGGATCTATTACAGGATGAACCAGAAGAAAATAGAAGAGCTGAACGAGGCGAAGATGCTCGCCATAAAAGAGAGCAATGCCAAGACGGAATTCCTGTCCAGCATGAGCCATGATATCAGGACCCCTATGAACGCCGTTATTGGCATGACGAATATTGCGCTGGACCATATAGACGATACGGAGAGGGTGAAGTATTGCCTGGACAAGGTGGTGGTATCGTCAAAGCATCTCCTTTCCATGATCAATGATATCCTGGATATTTCCAAAATAGAGAGCGGGAATATGCAGCTTTCCATAAGGACCGCATCCCTGAAGTCCATGGTGGACGACCTGATGGCGCTTTCCCAGGCTATGCTGAAGGAGAAGGGGCAGAGTTTTGACGTCTTTATCCATCAGGTCATAGCGGAAAAGGTTTACTGCGACGATACAAGGCTTTATCAGATTCTGGTGAACATTGTGTCAAATGCGTTCAAATATACCGACGAAGGCGGGAGGATCCTGATCGACATCAATCAGGAGCCATCCGAGCAGGGGGAAGACTATGTGAGGACCTGCTTTAAGGTGATTGACAATGGCATCGGGATGTCCCCCGAATTTATGGCGCGTCTCTTCGACAAGTTCGAACGGGAAGAAAACGACGTGACCCGCAATTCCCTGGGGACGGGCCTGGGGATGGCGATTTCAAAGCAGCTTACCGACCTGATGGGCGGCAGCCTTGAGGTGGAGAGCACTGTGAATGAGGGCAGCGTATTTACGCTCTCGGTGGATCTCAGGATAGCGGAGCGGTTTGAGATGGCTGAGAAGCTGCCTGCCTGGGATGTGCTCGTGGTGGACGATGACATTGTATTGTGTGAGACGGCTGTTTCCAACCTGCGGGATCTGGGCGTGAACGCGGAGTATATCACGGAGAGCAGAAAGGCCGTCGAGCTGATAGAAGCGCGCCGGGAAGAGGGCAAGGAGTTCGATTTTGTCCTGCTTGACTGGAGTATGCCCGATATGGACGGAGTCGAAACGATTCGGAGGATAAGGGCTACCGGGAATGTGGAGTTGCCGGTGTTCCTGATTTCGGCATACGACCTGGGCGATGTGGAAGACCATATTGACCTGACAGAGTTCGAGGGCTTCATCGCCAAGCCGCTGTTCAAGTCAAGACTTTATCAGGTGTTGGGGAAGTATGCGGAAGGATGTGTGAGCGCGGCAAGCACCGCTTTACAGGAGCCTGCCGGGAGAAGGACATTTACCGGCAAGAGGGTGCTTGTGGCTGAGGACGCGGAAATCAATTGGGAGATTGAGAAGGAAGCGCTTACCTCTGCGGACATAGAGGCGGACATCGCGGAGAACGGGAAAGAGTGTATCGAGAAGCTCTGCGGTTCCCCTGTAGGTTATTACGACATGATCCTTATGGATATCAGGATGCCGGTCATGAACGGCATCGACGCGACCAAAGCGATCAGGAAGCTGGACAGGGAGGACAAGGACCTGCCTATAGTCGCGATGACTGCCAACGCGTTCTCCGAGGATATCCAGGAGTGCCTTGCCAGCGGCATGAACGCGCATATAGCCAAGCCTATTGACATTAATAACTTTTTCGTCGTCCTGCACAGGTTCCTGGACAATTAGGCACTGCCGGGATATTCCGCTGCACACTCTGTGGAGGCAGCGGAACGGCAAACAGGTCAAATTGCATCTTGCCTGCTCGATTGAGCAGGCAATTTCACTTCTTATTTGTTTCAATTGTCTTCAGGGGTCCCCTCTGTCGTGTATACCTGGCGCTTCCTGGCCATCGCGTCGCTCTCGAGGTACTCGTCGTATGTCGTGATCTTGTCGATCAGGCGGCCGTTCGGCAGGATCTCCATGATGCGGTTCGCCGTCGTCTGCACGATCTGATGGTCGCGCGAGGAGAACAGGATGACGCCCGGGAATTTCATCATGCCATTGTTGAGCGCTGTGATCGACTCCATGTCGAGGTGGTTCGTCGGCTCGTCGAAGAGCAGGACGTTCGCGCCGGAGATCATCATCCTGGAGAGCAGGCACCGCACGCGCTCACCTCCCGAGAGGACGCGCAGATGTTTGACTCCGTCGTCACCCGCGAAGAGCATACGCCCGAGGAAACCGCGCACGTACGTCGCGTCCTTGATCTCGGAGAACTGCGTCAGCCAGTCGACGATCGCGAGGTCACTGTCGAACTCGGCGTTGCTGTCCTTCGGGAAGTACGCCCGTGATGTCGTGACGCCCCATTTATAAGTGCCCTCGTCAGGCTCGAGTTCGCCCATCAGGATGCGGAAGAACGTCGTCTTCGCAAGCTCATTGCCGCCTACGAGCGCTACCTTGTCGTTGTGGCCGAGCGTGAAGGTCAGATTGTCGAGGACCCTGACGCCGCCGACCGTCTTGGAAAGGTTCTCTACCTTGAGCACCTCGTTGCCGATCTCGCGGTTCGGGCGGAAATCGATGTACGGGTATTTGCGGCTCGAAGGCCTGATCTCGTCGAGCTGGATCTTCTCCAGGGCACGCTTCCTCGAGGTCGCCTGCTTTGATTTGGAGGCGTTCGCCGAGAAGCGTGAGATGAAGTCCTGCAGCTCTTTGATCTTTTCTTCCTTCTTCTTGTTCGCTTCCTTCATCTGGCGGATCAGGAGCTGGCTCGACTCGTACCAGAAATCATAGTTGCCGGCGTAGAGCCGGATCTTGCCATAGTCGATATCGGCGATCTGCGTGCAGACCTTGTTCAGGAAATAGCGGTCGTGGGAGACGACAATGACGATATTGTCAAAATCGATCAGGAACTCCTCGAGCCAGCTGATCGCGTCGAGGTCGAGATGGTTCGTCGGCTCGTCGAGCAGGAGGATGTCGGGGTTGCCGAACAATGCGCGCGCCAGCAGCACCTTGACCTTCTCATTGCCGTTCAGGTCCTTCATCCTGTCGGAATGCAGCGCTGTATCGATGCCGAGGCCGTTCAGGAGCGTAGCCGCATCGGACTCGGCTTCCCAGCCGTTCATCTCGGCGAACTCTCCCTCGAGCTCGCTGGCGCGGATGCCGTCCTCGTCGGTGAAATCTTCTTTTGCGTAGATGGCTTCCTTTTCTTTCATGATATCATAGAGCCTCCGGTTGCCCATGATGACGGTGTCGAGCACGGGATACTCGTCGTATTTGAAGTGGTCCTGTTCGAGCACAGACATACGCTGCCCCGGTGTGACCGTGACGTCGCCCTTCGTCGTCTCGAGGTCCCCGGAGAGGATCCTGAGGAAGGTGGATTTGCCGGCGCCGTTCGCGCCGATCAGGCCATAGCAGTTGCCCTCCGTGAATTTGATGTTGACGTCCTCAAATAACGCTTTCTTGCCAAGTCGTAGTGTCACATTATTCGCACTGATCATAGATAAACCTCTTTTTCCTGATAAAGTTATATAGATATTCCTATTTTACAGAAAAAAAAAGAAAAAGCAATAGGCCCATGAAAAAATCCGCGGAATCTATGTAAAATAGTTGCTTTTTGATTGGATGCGTGATAGAATGAATTAAAACAAAACAAAACAACACAAACAAACACGCAAGGAGGATTATTTTTCATGGCAATGAACGAGTATGAGATTAAGAAACAGATGTGCGACATCGGCAAGCGTGTCTACGAGAGGAATATGGTCGCCGCGAATGACGGCAATTTCTCCGTGAAGCTGAATGACAATGAGTTCCTCTGCACTCCGACCGGCGTTTCCAAGGGGTTCATGACCCCGGAGTATATCTGCAAGGTCGACGCACAGGGCAATGTCCTCCAGGCAAACGGCAATTTCCGACCGTCATCCGAGATCAAGATGCATATGCGTGTCTACCAGAAGAGGCCGGACGTCGGCGCTGTCGTACATGCCCATCCGTGCTACGCGACATCCTTCGCCATCGCCGGGATCCCGCTGACGCAGCCGATCATGCCGGAGGCCGTTATCGCGCTTGGCTGTGTGCCGATCGCAGAGTATGGCACGCCGTCGACAAATGAGATCCCGGACCGTCTGGAGAAGTACCTTCCGTATTATGATGCGGTGCTGCTGGAGAGCCACGGCGCGCTGACCTGGAGCACGGATCTGCTTGCTGCATACCTGAAGATGGAGTCCGTGGAATTTTACGCGCAGCTCCTGTACCAGTCGAGGCAGCTCGGCGGGCCGAAGGAGTTCAGCAAGGAGCAGGTTGAGAGACTGTACGAGATCAGACGCAAGATGGGGCTTCCGGGCAAGCATCCGGCAAATATCTGTGCGGAGCTCAATGGCCCCGGCAAGGGCTGCCATAGCTGCAGCGGTTCCTGCGGCTGCGGATCAGGCAAGCAGGACGTTGACCTGGAGAAGGTGGTCGCTGAGGTGACGAAGAAGATCCTTGCCCAGATGAAATAAGGGCTGCTGTTCATGGGCAGACCCGCATATCTGTTGCGCGGCTGCCGCATACGTGATCCAGTAACCAATAAGGAGGCTTTTATACATGGCAATTAACGAACAGGACATCCAGGCGATTGTCAGGAGCGTGCTCAAGGAGATGACGTCGCAGGATACATCGGTACATACACCGGCAGAGCAGAAGCTGCATGGTATCTTCGACACGGCTGAGGAGGCAATCGCCGCAGCGAAGGCCGCGCAGGCTGAGATCCAGCCGATGCCGCTCGAGTTCCGTGAGAAGATCATTGCCAATATCCGCAGGCATACGATGGAGATGGCGAAGACTTTTGCGGAGCTTGGCGTCGAGGAGACCGGCATGGGCAATGTCGGGCACAAGATCCTGAAGCATCAGCTGGTTGCTGAGAAGACGCCGGGCACCGAAGATCTCAGTACGGTCGCCTGGTCAGGGGACAGAGGCCTGACACTGACAGAGATGGGTCCCTGGGGAGTGATCGGGGCGGTCTGCCCGTCGACGAACCCGACCGAGACGGTCATCTGCAATTCGATCGGCATGATCGCGGCTGGCAATACGGTTGTGTTTGCCCCACACCCGTCTGCGAAGCATGTCTCGAACCTCGCGATTGACATGATCAACCGCTCGAGCATCGAGGCAGGCGGCCCGGACAATGTCGCGACGGCTGTCAAGGAGCCGACGATGGAGGTCAGCAAGGTGATTTTCGCGCACAAGGATGTCTCGCTGCTGGTGGCGACCGGCGGCCCGGGCGTTGTGACGACGGTGCTTTCCTCCGGCAAGAGGGCGATGGGCGCAGGCGCAGGCAACCCGCCTGTGCTGGTAGATGAGACAGCGCGCCTGCAGAAGGCCGCCGAGGATATCATCAACGGCTGTACCTTCGACAACAATCTCCCGTGTATTGCGGAGAAGGAGGTCGTCGCGGTCGATTCGATTGCGGACGAGCTGATCTACCATATGGAGCAGGCAGGCTGCTATCATGCCGGCAAGGACGAGGTAGACAAGCTGATCCGGACAGTTTTTGTCGAGAAGAACGGCAAGCGCACGCTGAACCGACAGTGTGTGGGCAGGAGCGCGAAGGTGCTGCTCGGCAAGATCGGTGTGACAGTGGGCGACGAGATCCGCTGCATTATCTTCGAGGGCGAGAAGACGAACCCGCTGATCTGGGAGGAGCTGATGATGCCGATCCTCGGGATCGTCCGCGTGAAGGATGTGGACGAGGGCATCGCGGTAGCGGTGGAGCTCGAGCATGGCAACCGCCATTCGGCGCATATGCACTCAACGAACATCAACAACCTCACGAAGTTCGGCAAGGCGATTGACACTGCGATTTTCGTAAAGAATGCGCCTTCCTATGCGGCGCTTGGCTTTGGCGGCGAGGGGTATCCGACCTTTACGATCTGCAGCCGCACCGGCGAGGGCCTGACCTCTGCGAAGAACTTTACGAAGAGCAGGAGATGTGTTATGGCGGATGCGCTTTGCATCAGATAGGAGTAGAAGACTATGGATATGAATATAGAAGCGATTGTAAAACAGGTCCTGGAGGAGATGAAGCAGGGCGGCAGCATTTCGGCGGCACCGGCCACGACATCCGGCGGTGCGATCCCGAAGACGGCGAGGGTTGCGATGCTGACGGCGCTGGAGCATTATGATATCAAGGAGTTCCCGATCCCGGAGGTTGGGGATGACGATATCCTTGTGAAGGTTGAGGGCTGTGGCATCTGCGGTACCGACGCGCATGAGTTCAAGAGAGATCCGTTCGGGCTGATCCCGGTGGCGCTTGGCCATGAGGGCACAGGCGAGATCGTCAAAATGGGTAAAAATGTCAAGACGGACACGGCGGGCAAGCCGGTGAAGCTGGGCGACAAGATCGTTACCTGCATGATCTTCAAGGATGACCCGGAGATCACGATGTATGACCTCAACAAGAAGAATGTGGGCGGCTCAGACGTATACGGCCTGCTGCCGGATGACAACGTGCATCTGAACGGCTGGTTCTCCGACTACATCCTGATCCGGGGCGGCAGCTTCGGGTCGACGTTCTTCAATGTCAGCGACCTCGACCTCGATTCGAGGATCCTGATTGAGCCGTGCGCGGTGCTGGTACACGCGGTAGAGCGCGCGAAATCGACCGGCATCCTCCGCTTCAACAGCCGCGTGGCGGTACAGGGCTGCGGGCCGATCGGCCTGATCTGCATCGCGGTGCTCCGCACGATGGGTGTGCAGAATATCACAGCAGTGGACGGCGAGCAGAAGCGGCTTGACTTTGCGCGCAAGATGGGAGCGACGCAGACCGTCAACTTCAAGGACCACAAGGGCATTGAGGCGCTTGCGGGCGCGGTGAAGGAGTCCTTTGGCGGGCATCTCGCGGATTTTGCGTTCCAGTGTACGGGCAACCCGATGGCGCATTCGAACATTTACAAGTTCATCCGCAACGGCGGCGGGCTGTGCGAGCTCGGCTTCTTCATCAACGGCGGCGACGCGACGATCAACCCGCACTTCGACATCTGCTCGAAGGAGCTCACGATTGTCGGTTCCTGGGTGTATACGCTGCGTGATTACGCGACGACCTTTGATTTCCTGCGCAGCGCGAAGCGCATCGGCCTGCCGATGAGTGAACTGATCACCGACCGGTTCCCGCTTGAGCAGATCAACGAGGCGCACAAGACGAACCTGGCGATGACGGGGCTGAAGATTGCCATTATCAATAAATGAGGAAAGCAGGGTGAGCGCTGATGCAGGAAGCGGCAGGAATACTTGAGGTATACGGCTGTGTCGCGGCGATGGTGGCCGCGGATACGGCGGCCAAGGCTGCGAATGTCCGGATCGAGTCGATTGACAAGAACAAGCCTGCGCATGCGGAGACGCTGCCTGTCCCGCTGATCACCTGCCTCAAGATCAGAGGCAGCGTATCGGATGTGCAGATGGCGCTCGACGCGGCGGCAGCGGCGGCGGAGTCGATCACCGGGGTGATCACGAAGCATATCATCACAGGCCCGACGGAGGACTGCGAGAAGATGCTGCGGATCAGCGCGATCTGATGGCCGGCCCCGACAGGAGCATGAAGCGGTGCGGCATATCGCGGGGATGCGGATGTGAGGCAGACAGCGAGAGCGCAGGGCGCGGAACAATCTGGCATCCTGTATTGCGCGGCCGTATATGAAATGATATAATAAGACAGATTTGTGCGATAAATGAGAGTCGTTTCAAAAATAAGGAGGATATTACAATGACACAGGAAGC
>CAYRKA010000029.1:0-7106 GCA_964424785.1 uncultured Lachnospiraceae bacterium
TATCCACTTTAAAATTTGAATCCCGAAGTACCCATCTTGGTGCGGACGGTTTAGGAAAATTTGGAAATTTTAAATATTATTTCGCCACGTTTCTTAAAGCGGCTGGCTGGGATACGCTGCCTTTCTTGATTTTGGGAATTGTATATGCGATTCGTTCAAAAATCAACGCCAATCTCTCTTTGGGATTGGGATTTCTTTTCTGGATTTGCACAAGCATATTAGCCCTGCATTGGGAACGATGGGGAATGCCAATTTACATTTTTTTAATACTTGTGATGGCCCTTGGAATGAGAGAAGCTTTGGATATGATAAACAAAAGACTCCAGAGTTCAGCAAAAAAATTTTCATGGCAATTTATAGTAGAAGTCGCCATGATATTGTGGGTCACCGTCATTTTTGTAAATTTTTCCGTCTCTGCAATAAGTATGGTGATAGACAGGCTCAGCACTGACACGAGAATCACTGCGTTAGCCTACTGCAATGAGAATGGGATAACTAAGGAAAATTCTATGTACGAGTCATATACTCCTTTTGCAAAGAGCGGAGGAGGAACGATGTCTGTCAGTCTTAATGATGAGGGACAGATACAATTGACAGAGGAACAAGCGGGTGTCAGATATATCATTCTTTCCAGCAGTATGTACAACCGTTATTATGCCGAGCCAGAGCGATATACGGAACAGGTACGGACGTACAATGCTATTCGGGAACAATGTGAATTATTGTGTCAATTTGTGCCTCATAGTTATAAAACCAGCCGATGGTCTATCCGGAATATTATTCTGCAAATGAAATATATTTTTGGTTATAACAACGGATATGCCAGTGGAAGTACAATTCAAATTTATAAGATAACAGATTGATGTGTGTAACATCAATTTGATTATAATAAATATTGAAGCGAAAATTCAAACCGTTGTACATGTTATTTTTGTAAGCGCAAAATAGTCCTACCAAAGCCCCGCTCAGACGCGTCAGCGCCACAGCAGACACACGCAGACAATCTTTACCGCAGTAAGCACGGCGAGCGACAGCACCGATGCCGCCACCATCATGCGGTTGACCCGCACGATATCTTCCCGTTCCACTGGGCGGGTATCATCGCCGATGTATGGCTTTTTGTACAGCTTCCCGAAATAACAGGCGTCCCCTGCAAGCTGCACGCCGAGCGCACCCGCAGCCGCCGATTCCGTCTGGGCTGAATTCGGGCTCGCATGGTTCCTTCTGTCACGCCGCCAGATCCTCCACGCGCCCTTTGCGTCCCCACCTGCCATGCCGGAAGCTGCAATCAGGAACAGCGCCGCCAGGCGGGACGGGACATAGTTCGCCACATCATCGAGCTTCGCCGCAAACCTGCCGAAATACAGATATTTTTCATTTTTATAGCCGAGCATCGAATCCATCGTATTGATGCTCTTGTACACAAATCCCAGCACGCCGCCCCCGAGCATCAGATACAGCATCGGCGCAAACACTCCGTCCGAAAAATTTTCGGCCACCGTCTCGACCGCAGCCTTCACAACCCCAATCTCCGATAAGCTCTGCGTATCCCGGCCAACAATTCGCGATACGGCAGTGCGCCCCGCCTCAAGCCCCTGCGTCTCGAGCGCCTTTTTGACATTCATGCTCTCGCTCTTCAGAGATTTCACCGCAAAGAGAAAGAAGCACATGACCGCCTCGACTGCCACGCCAAGCCAGAAGGACAGCCTGTAAGCCGCAGCGAGCAGCAGCGCCGGAATCCCCGCCGAGATCAGAATCACAAGAACCGCCTCCACAAAGCCTCCGGCCAACTCTCCACGTTTCGTTTTCGGAAACACACGCCGGATCAGACGTTCAAGACCCGCAATCAGCCGGCCGATCAGACAGATCGGATGCCACGGAACCGCCGGATCGCCGAACAGCAGGTCGGCGCAAAATCCTGCCAGCACTGCCAGCAGGGAACCTGTCAGATCATGCATACCTCTCACCGTTACCCTTCCTGATATTTGCTGCGTTCCGTCTCCACACCCAGCACAGCCTCAATCCGCCTGCGCATCTTCTTCACAAGAGCGTGATCCCTGCCGGAAGCGTTGATGCCGACCACCACGTCCCCATCCTGCACAACCGACGGAAACTGAAAATCACACAGCGTCTGATCGCTGCACACATTGACGGGGATCCCAAGATTGCGGCAAAGCGCACCGATCCGCCTGTTCAACGCAGGATCATCCGTCGCCGCAAAGACCAGGTCATGCCCGTTAAGATCCGATTCGCGGAAAGGACGCCTGTACAGACAGATGCCACATACACAGGCGACAGCTTCGTCCAGGGGCGCGGCACAGCATACGGATTCCCGCAGTACAGACGCAAAGGACTGCTTCAGGTCAAGAATCTCCCGCGACACCTGCGGCGCGATGACAGTGATCTCATCCGTGAAATCCGCAAGCACCCGCACCCGGCGCGCCGCGACCGAGCCGCCGCCTACGACGAGGAGTTTCTTCCCTGTCAGATCGATAAAAACCGGAAAATACACTGCCACACCTCCCCTGCACTCAGGATTTTTGTAATTCCTGGTCAGACTGCATCCGTTTCACATTTCAGAGACATCTCAAACAGCATCACAGAACCTGATAAAACTGTAATCTGTCATTTCAGCCGCATCCCGATCCCGCAGGACACACGCACCACCTCATCCGCCCGCGCAGCGAGGCAGGTACAGATCCTCCCGACTGCTTCCCTCCAGAAGCGCTCCGCCGGATCGATCGGAACCACACCACAGCCAAGCTCATTCGTCACAATCACGATATCCGGGTTCCCGGCGGCAAGCCACGCCGCGAATCCTTCCGCGTGACGTTCCAGCTCTGACAGATCAGGGGGCAGGCAGAACGGCTCCGGCCACTGCCCTTCCGCCAGCATCCGGCGCACAAATTCATGGAACTGCACGATACCGCTGCACGTCAGCAGCTCCTCCGGCTCACAGCTTCTGCCGTCGATCCAGCCATCCTTCAGCCCATACATCTCTTTCGCATACGCGAGCTTCCCCTGATACGCCCCGCCCGTGACTATTTTCATACTCTCACCTCTGCCATATTGTCATACGCATTCACATATTGATCTGCCGGCATGATCCAGGAAATGAGTCACAATTTCCCGCTGACCAGGCTGGCAGCGGCTGCCGCCAGCGGCATTGCGAGCTCGCACACCGACACAAAACAGCCCGCCAGGTCACCATTGATCCCGCCAAAATGCTTCATCGCCATGCGGTGGTACCACCAGAAGGTAAACATCGCCCCGGCAAGGGCGGCCGCACCGTACAGCGGCTGCAGCAAAACCATTGCAATCACACACAGCAGCAGGCAGGCCAGCTCCGCCGCCTGAATCACGCGGGTCTCCGCGCTCCTGGAGAATCCGGCTACCGTGCCGTCCACGGATGCTTTCGGGAAGGTCACAACCGAAAAACCGCTGAGCGACCGCGAGACGACAAACGAAAACGCATAAATATTCACCAGCTCCCCGCGCACGAGGTCAAGCACCCCGTACAGCAGGGAGAAATAAACGGCGCAGGTAATCACAGCAAACGCCCCTGCATGGGAATCCTTCAGGATCTCCAGCCGCTTCTCCCGCGGCCTCCAGGAGCTCATCGCGTCCGCCGTATCGAGCAGGCCGTCGAGATGGATGCCGCCGCTGACCGCGACCGGAATCAGCATCAGGATAATTGTGCGCAGCGGCCCTTCCAGGCCAAGCCACGACGCAAACGCGTCCCATCCAAAGCAGAGCGCCCCGATCACCGCTCCGATCCACGGGAAGAAGCACATCACGTATTTCATATTTTCGTCCGACCAGTCACACTGCGCCGCCGGAAGCCTCGAATACATCGAGAACGCAATATTCATACTGCACCATAACCGTTTCATGCCATTCTCCCATCACGCCAGGCCGACTGTTCCGTCAGTCCATTTGTCCATCCGCGCCATTTTTTTGTCCAATCGGACCGGGATCCCGTACACCACCTCGGTCACACTGTCCGCCATCGCAGCCAGACGGCAGTTGACCTCACCCAGATATGACAGATACCGCTCCGTCTCCGCATCATACGTCACGCCGTCCGAAAAGACCTCATTCGTCACGACAAACAGCTCTTTCGCCTGACGGCTGAGGCTCCGGATCCCTGCGACAACCCTATCCGCCGTATGCTCATGCGCCCCGCACGGCTCAAACACCTCGTTTGCGACAAGATTTGACACACACTCGAGCAGCACAAGGCAGCCCGGCTCCACCGATACCCCCGCCAGATCCGTATAACGCTCAATTGTCTCAAACTGTTTTTCCCTTCGCAGCCTGCGGTGCCGCGCCACCCGTGCGCTGCCCTCCGTCCCGTACGGGATCATCGTCGCAATATACACCCGGCGCCCCTCACCCGCCGCGAGCACCAGGGACTCCGCATACTCCGACTTGCCGCTGCCGCTGCCGCCTGTAATCATATGAACCATAATCCGCCTAAGCCTTAAAGAACCTTGTGTTGCCCCGAGCACACCAATCCCTGCAGATATCACCGTTCCTGACTCTATGTCTGAAAAAATCCCGCATCACATCCGGCACTTCACGATCTGCAGCTTCGACCGTTCCTGACACTATGCCAGGAAGAACTCCCGCATCACATCCAGCACGCCCGCCAGCTCTTCCCGCGAATGCGCCGCGGACAGGAACATCGCCTCGAACTGCGACGGGGCCACATAAACGCCATTCCTGAGCATATGCCTGAAATACCTCGTGAACTCTGCCGTATCCGATGTCTTCGCCGTCTCATAATTGCGCACCGGCGTGTCTGTGAAAAAGATACAGCCGAGCGATCCGCACGACGTAGCCTGCGCCCTGGCTCCTGAAGCCGCGAGCAGGCTGCGCACCTCGCCGAAGAACCAGTCCGCATTCTTGTTCAGCTCGCTGTAAATCTCCGGGTGGTCTCTCAATATCGTGAGCTGCGCAAGGCCGGCCGCCATCGCGACCGGATTGCCGCTCAGCGTCCCGGCCTGATAGACCGGGCCGAGCGGAGCCACACGCTCCATGATCTCCCGCCTGCCGCCGTACGCGCCGACCGGCATACCCGCGCCGATGATTTTCCCGTACGTGGCGAGATCCGCATCAACGCCGAACCAGCCCTGCGCCCCGGTAAATCCGAGCCGGAAGCCTGTGATGACCTCGTCAAAGATCAGCACCGCACCGTGTTCCGTGCAGAGGCTGCGCAGCTCCTCCAGGAAGCCCGGCTGCGGCGGGACGACGCCCATATTCGCGCCGACCGGCTCAACGATCACAGCCGCGATCTCATCAGGGAACGCCTCAAGCAGGCGCTCCACGGACGCAGCGTCATTGTAGACAGCCGACAGCGTATCCTTTGTGCAGCCTGCCGGGACGCCCGCACTGTCCGGAATCCCCGCCGTCATGACGCCGGAGCCTGCCTGCACGAGCAGCGCGTCCGAATGGCCGTGGTAGCAGCCCATGAATTTTACGATCTTGTCACGCCCTGTATAGCCTCTCGCGGCGCGGATCGCGCTCATGACAGCCTCCGTCCCGGAATTTACCATGCGCACCATCTCAATATTCGGCACGGATGAACAGATCAGCTCCGCCATCTCCGCCTCGCTCTTCGTCGCCGCACCGTAGCTGAGCCCCTTTTCACAGGCACGGATCACTGCCTCGCGGACTGCCGGATGGTTGTGCCCGAGGATCATCGGCCCCCACGAGCAGACAAAATCGAGATACCGGTTCCCGTCCTCGTCCGTCATATACGCCCCGTCCGCCGACGCGATCATACGCGGCGTCTCTCCGACAGAGCCGAACGCGCGCACCGGGCTGTTCACTCCCCCGGGGATCACTCGCTTCGCCCGCTCAAATATAGCTTCTGAATTCGTCATCTCTTCATCCTCCTCAGCCGATCCTGCCCTCACGCATGAATCGGGCAATCTCCTGCGCATAGTATGTCAGATAGATATCGCAGCCCGCACGGAACGCGCTTGCAGCAGTCTCGCAGACAATCTTCTCCTCATCGATATAGCCCAGCTTCGCTCCCGCCTTGATCATCGCGTACTCCCCGCTGACACTGTAGGATGCCACCGGCACATGAACCGCCTCCTTGATCTTCGCCACCATATCCAGATATGACATCGCAGGCTTGACCATGATAATGTCCGCGCCCTCTTCCACATCGAGCAGCGCTTCCTTGATGCCCTCGCGGCTGTTGTGGTAATCCATCTGGTAGCTTCTGCGGTCGCCAAACGCCGGGGCAGAGCCCGCCGCGTCGCGGAACGGGCCGTAAAAAGCCGATGCGTACTTGACCGCGTAGGACATGATCGGCGTATTCTGATAACCGTTCCCGTCAAGCTCCGCACGAATCGCCGCGACACGGCCATCCATCATGTCGGACGGGGCGACCATATCCGCGCCTGCCTGTACATGGGACAGCGCCGTCTTTGCCAGCAGCTTCAGGGTCTCATCGTTATCGACATCGTGGCCGCAGAGCACACCACAATGCCCGTGTGACGTATATTCACACATACAGACATCCGTGATGCGGTACAGCTCCGGGTACTCCTCCTTCGCTTTGCGCAGCGCCTTCTGGATAATCCCGTCGTCCGCGTATGCGCCGCTGCCGACCTCGTCCTTGTGGTCCGGGATCCCGAAAAACATCACGCTCGACACACCCGCATCGAGCAGCTCCTCGATCTTTTCCCCCATCCTGTCGACGCTGTAGCGGTATTGGCCCGGCATCGTCGGGATTTCTTCTATTAGATTCGTACCTTCCTTCACAAACATCGGATAAATCAGGGATGCCGGATCTACCCTCGTCTCACGCACCATCCTGCGCAGCGTCTCGCCATAGCGCAGGCGGCGCGGCCTCACTGTCATTTCCATGTCCATCTTTCCTTTCATTTCTCCGCCTCCACAAGCCTCGCAATCAGGCTGTCAATCGTAGCCTGCTTCGCGGTAAACGTCTGCATACCAAGCTCCGCCGCCGCCGCACACGTCTGTTTCCCGATACAGACCGCTTTCACCTGAGTGAAATCAAGCTCCCCCGCCGCTGCCGCAAAACCGCGCACGGTCGAAGCGCTCGTAAACATCGCGTAATCGAACTC
>CAYRKA010000029.1:7206-20815 GCA_964424785.1 uncultured Lachnospiraceae bacterium
CGCACGCTTCATACAGCGCAGCGCCAAGATGCGCCCCGTCATAAATTTCCGGCATGAGATCCGCGTACAGCCCGCGCTTTTCAAGCTCCCGACAGGTCCCTGTGCCGATCACCGCGATCCGGATGCCGCCCAGCCTGCGCAGGTCAAAGCGCTGCTCTGCAAGCTCCTCAAAGAAGACGCGGACACCGGTCGGGCTCGTAAAGACAAGCCACTGATATGTCTCAATCCTGCGAAGCGCCTGGCGCAGCCGTCCATTCTCCGGGATCCGCCTGGTACAGATCGCGGGCAGCTCCAGCACCTCAGCGCCAAGCGCCCGCAGTCTCCCCGCAGTCTCCCCTGCGAGATCGCGCGGACGTGTCAGCACTACCCTGACACCGCCGAGCGGCAATTGGTTGTACCACTCAAACTCACCGGCAAGGCTGCAGACCTTCCCGACAATGATGATCGCGGGAGTCCGCGCACCGTGCGCTTCCGCCTCAGCCGTGAGCGTCGCCACCGTCGCGACGATCCTGCCCTGTGATGCCGTCGTCCCCTGCATCAGCAGCGCGGCAGGCGTCCCCGGATCCATCCCAGCATCCATCAGGCCGCGGCAAATCGCGCCAAGCGACGCGACTCCCATCAAAAAGACAAGCGTCCCGCGCGTCCGGACGAGCGCCTCAAAGTCGATATCATACGACTCACCTGCCCTCTTATGCCCTGTCACGATATGGACAGAGGAACAGAAATCGCGGTGCGTCACGGGAATGCCCTGATACGCCGGGACCGCCACCGCAGAGGTGACTCCCGGCACCACCTCATACGCGATGCCCTCCCGCACCAGCAGCTCGATCTCCTCGCCGCCCCTTCCGAACAGGAACGGATCGCCGCCCTTGAGCCGGACGACCTGCCTGCCCTCGCGGGCCTTCCTCACAAGGAGCTCACTGATCGACTCCTGCGGCATCGTATGATTGCTCGAGCGTTTTCCGACATTGATGGCCTCAGCCGTCTCCGGGATCCATGCCAGGATCGCCGAGCCCACCAGCGCGTCATAGACCACCACCTCCGCAGCCGCGAGGACAGCCCTGCCCTTCAGCGTCAGGAGACCGGCATCACCGGGGCCTGCGCCGACCAGATAAACCTTGCCACAATTCTCATCCATGTATCTCTCCACTTTCTGTCATTCCATGCTACGCAACACTGATCTGAGAAGCGATCATCGTCTTATATCAAAAATGTATCACACCTTCACATAGTTCTGCGGAAATCATAATCAAAATTCTACTCAGCGAGGAACCTCCCCGCCAGCCCGGCCCCCGCCGCCTCCGGCGCAGAGACCTCTCCAAGGATCTCGCCAGAGTGGAGCCGTCCCGTCTCCTCGTCAAAGAACACCGCCCGGAGCGTCAGCACGCTGCCCTCCACCGTCGCGTATGCCCCCGCCGGGGTCGTGCAGTTTCCGGAAATCGCCCGCACAAACGCCCGCTCCGCCCTGGCACAGAGCTCGGATGCCCGGTCGGAATATCCATCCAAAAAGGCATAATCTTCGTCGATCCGCCCCTGCACTGCCAGGATCCCCTGGCCTGCCGCCGGTACCATCTCCTCCGTGGAAAAATAACGGCTGATGCGCTCCTCAAGGCCGAGCCGCTTCAGGCCCGCCGCCGCGAGCAGCGTCGCGCCATATTCGCCGGAATCCAGCTTGCGTAGCCGCGTCTGCACGTTCCCACGGATCATCGCAAAGTGCGCCTGCGGATACAGCCTCGAGAACTGCACCATACGCCTCCTGCTCGAACAGCCGACCGGCTTTGAAAAGTCGATCTCCGTCTGTCCCTGCGGCAGCACCAGCACATCACGCGGATCCTCCCTGTGCGAATATGCCAGAAGCGGCAGCTCCCCCGGAAGCTCCATCGGCACATCCTTCAGGCTGTGTACCGACAGGTCGCTCCTGCCCTCCAGCAGCGCGGCATCCAGCTCCTTCACAAACAGCCCCTTGCCGCCCACCTCCTCGAGCGCGCGGTTCAAAACCCGGTCACCCTCCGTCTTCATCGTCAGGATCTCCGCCGACAGCCCCGGATTGTGCTCCGCAATATAATCCCGCACAAGCTCCGCCTGTATTACGGCCAGCCTGCTCCCCCGGCTGCCGATCACCACCCGGTCACGCATCCGCATACATCCCCTTTTCTTCTTGTCCGCCACTGTTCCATACCCTCACGGCCTGTACCGCCAAAAGCTGCATCCAGCCCGTATCATACTGTTTTCATTCTCCGTAGACCTGTTCCAGCCCGTCGATGCACTCTCGGAACGACGTACTGCTCACACAGCCGCGCAGCCCGAACAGCATCTTGTTGACGCTGCGCTGCGCCGCCGCCTCGATATCCGCCCGGAGCTGCTCGCGCACAGCATCCTCCACCGGCAGCTCCCGCAGCTTTTTCGTGAGGCGCAGCCCCAGGTCACCGGCTGCCAGTTCTTTGATCCTCCCGATCCTGGGAACGATGTCGACACACTCATACCATGTGAAAAAATCTTCCATCTGCTCCGCAAGGCACAGCTCCGCTTCTTCAACCGCCTTCCTCTGGCTGTCGCTCACCGCTTCCTTCCGGAAACAGTCAATGTCGTAAAGCTGCACGCCGGGCAGCTCCCGGACCAGCGGATCGATATCGCGCGGCACCGCCAGGTCAATCAGCATGACCGGCCCGGCCAGCGCCTCCGCGACCAGCTCCTTCGTCAACGTATAGTTCGGGCTGACCGTCGCGCTCACGACTGCGTCGCACTCCCCAAACAGCTCCATCCTGCGCCCGTAATCAATACGGCTGCAGCCTGCCGGGATCTCGACAATCCCGCTGCGGTACTGCCGCACCGTCACCGTGACATCGGCGCCCTCTTTTGTAAGCAGTGTCGCTGCCAGCTTCCCCATGACACCGTTGCCGATCACCATGCATCTCTTCCCCCCGAAGGAGTAACCGTCCGCACGCAGCGTCTCAATCGCCGTATGCACCACCGACCGGTCAGACGGCGACAGCCCCGCGACACCCGTCTTGACCTTCTTGGCCGCCGTGACTGCCTGGCGGAACAACGTCTCAAGCACATGATCCGCTGCGTATTGCTCCCGTGCAAACGTGAGCGCCTCCCCGACCTGCGTCACAATCTGGTCCTCTCCCAGGATCCGTGATTCCAGGCCGCCGGCCAGCCGGAACAGATGGTACACTGCCTCCCGTTCCTCCCTGAAGCGGAAATACGGCCTGTATGGCTCCGCCGGTACCTCCCGCAATTCGCAGAGCAGCTCAAGCGGCGGCTGCGTGAACGATTCGTCCGTGCTCAGCCACAGCTCCATGCGGTTGCAGGTTGAGAGAATCACACAGCCCGAAATCCCAGGCACCTGTCTCAGCCGCCCATATGCTTCAGCAATCCTTTTTTTTGTAAAAGCAAAAATAGTCCTGATATCAATCTCAGCCACACTGTGGTCGATACCAATCATCTGTATTCCCATGGAAAACTCCTGTATCCCTTTCCAGTTACCTTACCTTCTCCCGGACATGGCTGACGAACATATCGCGGACGCCCTCATACTCGCCAAGCCCCTTTGGCACACACCGCACCTCGAAGCCCTCACGCTCAAAACGGCTCTTCCACGAGTCCTCACCCTCACCGGAGAGGTCATTGCTCGCGTGGTCTCCCGCCACGATCATAAACGGGGCCAGCACCACGCGCTTCAGCCCTGAATCCCTGACCCTTTTCAGTACCGACTCAAACGGCGGGTACGCCTCAACCGTCCCCACAAAAATATTCGGATATCCCGCGTCATGGAACCGGTAATCGAGCGCGGCATAAATCGCATTCGAATAATGCTCCGTCCCATGCCCCATCAGGACAAGCGCTTCATCCTCCGCAGGATGCAGCTCACCGGCGACAACCTGCACAATCCTGTCACAGTCGCGCTGCGATGTCAGGAGCGGGGCGCCGATCACGATATGCCGGAACCATTCCCGGCACGCAAGCACCTCCTGCGTCATCTGCTCATTCTCAATTCCGTTGAGGACATGTGTCGGCTGTACGATGGCCTCCGTGATACCGTCATCATGCATCTGCATGAGCGCCTCCTTCACATCAAGAATCCGCAATCCATCACGTTTTAAAACCTTCCGCCGGATCATCCCGCTCGTCCATGCCCGGTACACCGCATACTGCGGAAATCCTGCGGCAATCCTCTCCTCGATCCGGTCGATCGTCTTCCGCCTCGTCTCCTCATAGCTTGTGCCAAAGCTCACCACAAGCACTCCCTTCCCTGTACCCATCCTCTTATATCCTTCCTTACAGTTCAGCCTTTGACCAGACTGTAACTATTCTTTCTGATACATATTTCGGCTCACCCGCGTCTTTTCCTGGCCAGGTAATTCAGAATTCCGCCCGCCACAATGATGACAGCGGCGATCACCAGCACCTTTTTTGCCGCCTCCTGCGGGATCAGCCCTTTCGCGCCGATCGTCTCCGGATAGAAGGTCAGATTGTAGGCGATCTCCACCGGCTCGCCCATCGCCGTCGTATCCGCGATGACCGGCATCACGTCATCCATCACAGTAATCGGTATCTCAAACGTGGAGTTGCCGCCGTCTTCGGTCAGATTGTAGTACCGTTCTCCTTCTACAATCATATAATCATAATATGCGCTGCTCCACAGCAGCTTCGCATATGCCTTCCCATCCCTGACAGTCAGCAGCGTCGGCGAGCTGATGCTTGCCCTCCCGCTTCCGCCCGTCATATTGACCTCGATGGAATATTCCCCGTCCTCCCTGGCGACACTTACCGGCTCCGGGGCGTCCTGCGCTGCGCCAGCCGACTCATCCTCCGGGTCTTCCGCATCCCCATCCAGCTCCAGCGAGCGGATGGCCAGCTCGATCAGCTCATAGTCCGGCAGCTCGATCTTCAGCGCCTCCTGCGGAAGGGTGGACGCGTCAAAAACCAGCTTCCGGTCATACCACATCTGCCTCTTTTTACTGAACGCGGCACAGTCGATCTCCTTATCCAGCGCCTCCACCGGAATCGTAAAAATACTGTGGCCATTGTCCTCCTCGCAGCCAATCCAGTCATCCTCAGCCGCATGTTCCGCCTGCTCTGCCGTGCCCGGATAGACATACTGGTAGCTCAGGCTCGGGATCGTGATTGCCGCCGACATCTCCCCTCCCGCAACCACCAGTTCGGCATCCGTGATCTTAAAAAACGGAGAAGAAGACTCCACTCCGATCCCATAGGCTCCCTCCTCGATATCGCACGGATAGACCGGCACCATACCGTATTTCCCTGCTTCCTTATGCCTCAGCGTTTTCTTCGCCTCATTCAGTCTCTCTTCAAAATCACTGCTCTCCTGCAGCGAATCCTCCGCCATAGCCGTCTCCGCGCCCGGCCAGAGGCTCCAGAGTGCGGCCAGAAAAAGCAGCGCCGCAAATCTCTTCCACATATCCGCCTCCCCTGCATCTACAGATTTTTCTTCCGGTATATGAATAATACCGAGATGAAACCGAAAAGAATCAGGTACGCGAGCAGCACCAGGAACCCGAACATCCCCGGCTGCTCCCCATTTGAAATGCTGCGGACCATGCTGCTGGCCTGCGACAGCGGGAGCAGGGCGATCACCTGGCGGAATCCGGCCGGCATCTGATCTGTCGAAAAGAATGTGTTGCACAGAAAAGACATCGGCGTAATGATATAGGAAGTGAACCTCGGCGCATCGGAATAGCTCTTCGCCAGGAAGGACAGCACCAGCGCCAGCGTGGAAAACACGGCGCCGTTCAAAAACAATACCAGGAAAGACAGCCCGTTAAAAATCAGATCCGTACGGATCGGGGAGGTCAGCAGGAGGATCACACAGCCCGCATACATCCCCCGGAGGCTGCCGCCTATGACCTGCCCGAGGATAAACTGCCACAGCGGAGTCGGCGATACCATCACCTGGTCCAGCGCTTTCTCATAGAGCCTCTGTACGCTCATATTCTGCGCGGTAGCGCCAAAGCTCCCGGTCATCGTCGCCATGGACACTACACCCGGGATCAGGAAATGCAGGTACGGCTCGCCATGGGATGTCGTCTGGATCCCCATCCCGAAAATAATCAGATACATCAGAGGCGAGATCATGGCCGCCACCGTTATCTTATAAAAATCCCGGCGAAATTCCACCCATTTTTCCCATAAGACAGTAATGATTCCCATACAGTTCCCCTCCCGGCCATATTCATGCATGGTCCGCCAGCGCAAAGTATACGATCCCACAGGCCACTTCCTCCGAACGCGATGGGCCGCCCTTCTACTGCAGTTTCCGGCCTGCACACTCCACAAAGACATCCTCCAGCGTCGTTGCCCTCAGGGACGCCTGCTTCCCGGCGCCGGACAGGTAACGGATCGCGTCCTCCCTGTTGTGGAAATATCTGCTCACCAGATTGTCCCCGGTGGTGTCATCCACGGCAAAAGCGCCCAGCTCCGTAATCAGATTCTCCGGCGTGTCCAGCTTCTGCAGCTTCCCGCGGTTGACCATCGCCACCCGCTCGCAGAGCGCCTGCGCCTCTTCCATGTAGTGTGTGGTCAGGATAATCGTCATATTCCTGCCGTTCAGCTTCCGCAGCAGATTCCACATCTGGCGTCTTGAGAGTGCGTCCATCCCGGCTGTCGGCTCATCGAGCAGCAGGATCTCAGGTTCGATCAAAAGGGCGCGGCAGATCATCAGCTTCCGTTTCATCCCTCCGGACAGATGGCGTACCGTGCGTCTCCGGTATTCCAGCAGATCTGCAAACCCGAGAAGCTCCTCCGTCCTCCGGCGGATCACCTGCCGTGGGAGGAAATACAGACGGCCCTGGTATTCCATCACCTCATCCATATTCATGTCCTGGCGCATGGAATATTCCTGTGTGATCACGCTCAGCTTTCTCTTCTGCGCAGAAGCCTTGCGGTCCAGCCTTTCCCCATCCACAAGGATTTCGCCTTCCGTCGGCAGCAGCACCGTGGAGATCATACTGATCGTTGTGGTCTTGCCAGCCCCATTCGGCCCCAGCAGTCCGAAAAATTCACCCGTCTTTACCGTCAGATTCAAATGGTCTACTGCGGTAAATTTGTCAAACCGTTTGGTCAGGTCTCTCAGCTCTATCATACTACTGTTTCGCTTCCCTTGCAATGATCAGGGAGAAATACCCGGCATCATCCGGGATCTCATCCACACTGCCGTAAATCTTTTCACCATTCATGCCGCACCGCTCTACCGCGCAGACATCCCGCCCGCTCTGACGCAGCATTTCCTTTACATCCTTCATATGGCTGGCTGACTTCATCAGCACATAATTGCCGGGGTACTCCAGGCCATCCTGCGTCCTGTGGAGCGCCGGGACGATATGGAGCTGCTCATCCCACTCTGCCAGCGGCACACACAGCCTTGCCGCCGCCGCACAGAAGGAGCTGATCCCGCTGACAAGCTCTACCTGATAGCCATCTGCCTCCAGGATATGCTGCAGATAGCTGAACGTACAGTAAACCGTCGGATCGCCCAGGGTAAGATAGACGACATTTTTCCCCTGGTCGAGATACGATTCCAGCAGCTCCGCGCCCCTTCTGTGCTCCTGCTCCAGCAGCGCCCGGTCTTTCACCATTGGCATATAGACCGGGACCAGCTCCTTAGCCGCCAGCTCCGGCACATTTGCCGCCGCAATCTGATAGGCAACCGACTCCGCCGCGCTCTTCCCTGGAACCGCAATCACGTCATTCTCCCGGACCAGGCGCACCGCCTTCAGGGTCATAAGCTCCGGGTCGCCCGGACCCACCCCAACACCGTATGCAATACCTTTTTTCATCACGCTTTCTCCTGTTTGCTTTCTCTTTTTATAGTAAAATCTTTACAAAATTTAATTTCAGCCCTGTTCATGCGCCGTATTTTCCTGTATAATGGACGGCATATGCGCAAAACGAAAAGGAGACAATTATGACAAGCTATCTCATTGTATTTATCATCTCAATGGTCCCACTGATTGAACTCAGGGGCGCGATCCCCTATGGGCAGGTTGTGCTCGGTCTGCCGCTGATCCCGACCTACGTGATCGCGATCCTCGGCAATATGCTCCCTGTCCCGATCATTTACCTGTTCGCCCGCAGGGTGCTGGTCTGGGGGAAAGACAAACCGTACATCGGCAGATTCTTCACGTTCTGCCTCGAGAAGGGCGAGAAGGGCGGCAGGAAGCTCCAGGAAAAAGCCGGCCGCGGCCTGTTCGTCGCACTCCTCCTCTTTGTCGGCATCCCGCTCCCTGGCACAGGCGCCTGGACCGGCACGCTCGCAGCCAGCCTGCTCGACATGGACTTCAGATCCAGCATCGTCGCGGTCATGCTCGGCGTACTGCTCGCCGGGATCATCATGGCGGCGGCAAGTGCCGGGCTGCTCGGTGCGGTCGGCGCGATTTTTGCATAATGGTTATCCGATCAGCAGGATCTTCTCAAGCTCCTCCGCCAGATGCTGCATACAGCCCTCTTCATACGGAACCTCGAGTCCGACCTCGTGCAGCATCTCCGGATAAAATTTGCCTGCGGACAGGCGGCAGAGCTTCAGGTAGCTCTCCCATGCGGCCTTGCGGTCCTTCCGCATCCAGATCTCGTACATGAACGCGCAGGTCTGGGCAAGCACATAGTCGATATAATAAAACGGATAATTGAAAATATGCTGCTGCCTCTGCCAGTAGCCGCCTTCTCCGAAGAACACATTGTCACCGTAATCGATATGCGGCTTGTACTCCCGCTCGAGGCGGCGCCATGCCTCCTTGCGCTGCCGCGGCGTCAGCTCCGGGTCCTCATAGACGATGTGCTGGAACTCGTCGACCATGCAGCCGTACGGGATAAAGATCGCCGCGTCCTCCAGGTGCATCGTGCGGTAATCATCGGCGCGGTCGCGGAAGAACCATTCCATCCAGTCATCCGCGAAGAATTCCATTGACATGGAGTGAATCTCCGCCGTCTCCATCGTGATATCCCAGTGCTCCTGGATTGGGTCCTTCGCGGCGAGATAGCCCTGGAACGCGTGGCCGCACTCGTGTGTGATCACATCGAGATCCCCGCTCGTCCCGTTGAAATTTGCAAACACGAACGGTGCATTGTAGTCCGGCAGATAGGTCATATAGCCGCCCGCGCGTTTCGTCTTGCGCCCGAAGACATCGAACAGCTCATTCTCCATCATAAAGTCAAAGAATTCATGCGTCTCCTCAGACATCTCCGCGTACATCCTGCGCCCGGTCTCAAGGATCTCCTGCGGCTCCATCTCAGGCGCCGGGTTGCCATCCCTGAAATAGACCTGCTCATCGATGTACGACAGCTTGTCAAGCCCGAGACGCTGACGGCGCTGCTCATGCAGGCGCTCCGCGAACGGCACGAAATATTTTTTCACCTGTTCACGGAACTTCTCAACCTCATCCTTGCCGTAGGAATTGCGTGTCATACGGTAATAGCCGAGCTCTATAAAATTCTCATAGCCCATCTGGTGCGCCTGCTCTGTGCGGTTCCTGACCAGCGCATCGTAAATCTCATCCAGCTCATCCGAAACACTCTCAAAGAACGCACTGTACTTCTGCCATGCGCGCTCCCTGACGCCGCGGTCCTGATTGCTCAGATATGGAGTCATCAGGGACAGGTTCAGCGTCTCGCCCTCCCAGTCGATCTTCGCCGTCGCGATCAGCTTGTTGTAGCGTGTCTTGAGCGCATTCTCCTCCTGCATCAGCGGGATGATCTTCTCATCCAGCGACTTCATGGACAGCTCCATATTTTTAAACGCGACAGGCCCGATCTTCTGCTCCAGCACATCCCGGTAAGGGGAGAAATACAACAGCTTCTTATAGTCCTCCTCCATACTCTCGAGCTGCGGCATGATCTGATCATAATACTCCTGCTCCTGATTGTAAAACTCATCCGTCATATCCACATCATGGCGGATATGTGCGAGCGTCGTCTGTGTCCTCACATGATTCGAAAATTCATAATATTTCTTATGAACCTCGAACTGCTCCTCCCCGCTCTTCGCTGCACGCATCTCATCCATCAGTTCCCTGTACTTCGCGCGGATCCCGTCCAGGTCGACGCGCTCGTACGGCATGTCCTTAAATTTCATAGTCCTGTTTCATCCTTTCTTTCAAGCATACTTAAGCATTCTATCATAAATTTGCTTCTTTGGAAATACAATCTTCTCCGGCAGGGTGTTTTATTTTTCAAAATTCAATCGACAATTTCCGGGTGTTATAGTATACTTATAAAAGGATGTGCGCGCCGGCAACAGGGGACGGCAGCTGCCCACATACAGATAATCTAATGACAGAGGTGCCTGAAATGTCTATTAATTTCATCAAAAAACTTCCGATCCCGGCGGAGACCAAGAAGCTCTACCCGCTCTCAGACAAGGTCATCGCGATCAAGAAGCGGCGCGACGCACAGATCCGTGATGTCTTCACCGGCGAGTCTGACAAATTTCTAGTGATCATTGGGCCGTGCTCCGCCGACAATGTCGAGGCGACACTCGATTATACGGGCCGTCTCGCAAAGGTACAGGACAAGGTCGGCGACCGCCTGATCCTGATCCCGCGCATCTACACGAACAAGCCGCGCACGACCGGCGAAGGCTACAAGGGTCTGATGCACCAGCCGGATCCCGAGCAGAAGCCTGACCTGTTCGCTGGTATCGTCGCGGTCCGCAGGCTGCATGCGCTCGCGATTGAGGAGACAGGCCTGACGTCGGCCGATGAGATGCTCTATCCCGAGAACTGGCGTTATCTCGATGACCTGCTCTCTTACGTCGCGATCGGCGCGCGCTCCGTCGAGGACCAGCAGCACCGCATGACAGCGAGCGGCATGGACGTCCCCGCCGGGATGAAGAACCCGACGAGCGGAGACCTCTCGGTCATGCTCAATTCCGTCGTGGCGGCCCAGAGCAAACACAACTTTGTCTACCGTGGCTGGGAGGTCAACACGGACGGCAATGAGCTCGCCCATGTGGTCCTGCGCGGCGCGACCAACAAGCATGGCGACACGATCCCGAACTATCATTACGAGGATCTCTGCCTGCTGCTCGATATGTACGAGAAGCGCGGCCTCAAAAATCCGGCTGTGATCGTCGACACGAACCACTCCAATTCCGGCAAGCAGTATCTGGAACAGATTCGCATTACCAAAGAGGTGATGCACAGCAGGAGCTGCCACCCGGGTTTGAAGAAACTGATCAAGGGCTTCATGATCGAGAGCTATCTGGAGGACGGCTCACAGAAGATCGGCGCGACGCCGCACATCTACGGCAAATCTATTACGGATCCCTGCCTTGGATGGGAAAAATCGGAAGAATTGATTTACGATATTTATAAGAACTGCTGAGATGCGCGGCCTTATTTGAACATCCGCAGATAGATCTTTAATGTCCATGTGCCGAGAAACGCTTCACAGGCGCTGCCGAACACGGCAAGCCCCACCATCTGCGCAAGCGCAGCCAGCCCGTGCCGCCCGGCAGCTGTGGCCGGGCGCGACAACAGGAAACGCATCTCCCGCCTGCAGACCTCGCCGTACACGATCCACTGCGGGAACAGGCAGCACGCAAACAGCGCCAGCCCCCGGATGCCGCCGCGCAGCGCAAACAGCGCGAGCAGCATACCGGCTGACACGGCAAGCCATCCCCCGTAGGCCAGATGGAACAAAAGCCCCGCAGCCGTGTAGCTGCTCATCCATAAAAACAACAATGTCTTTAGACGCACAGACAGGACCGCCGGCAAAAGCGAAAGAGGCTCCATCTCCATCGCCCCATACTTGCCAAAGCTGTACAGGCTGAAAAAGCCAGTATAGTTTCCGGTTCCCATCCGAAACGCTTCCGGTGCTGCTGTCCCCGCCGCGAATCCTGCCGTCAGAACCAGTACGGCAACGAAAAGCTTCCGCTTTCTCCGATCCATGCTATTCTCCCCGCATCTGTCCTCGCTCTATTCTATGGAGCTGTGCGGGAAATTACGCCTCTTTTTTCCGTCATGGCACACGGACGTGCCCGGCCTGCCGCGCAGGCACTCCCCTGCCGTTATCCTTTACAATCCCTCCCCTGCTCCAGCAGATATCCCTTCAGAAATTCATAGATCTGCGTCTCTGTCGGCGGGCAGCCCTTCACGGTATACGCGAACCTTGCCGTACACTGCCCCACGCCAAGCACCCCTTCACAACCACGGTAACCCTGGCCGATACAGATCTTTGTGTGGAGCCGTCCAAGCAACCCCTCACTCCTCAGCCGGTCGAGCGCCGGGATCAGGTAACCGTAGCACGCGCTGCACGACTCCACCTCCTCGACGAAATCGCGCACCGCGACAACCTTCTGCGCATACGGCAGCTCCTCTCCATCCTGCCGGAGGGAGCGTCCCGCATCCACGGCGTCTTCACCGCCATCCGGCCCTCCTGCATCCGCGCAGCCTCCCGCCGCCTCACGGTACCGGCCCGCCACTTCCAACGCACGATTCCCATCCGGGGACGGGCAATTCCCTTCCCGCCCGCAGAGCCGGATCTGCGCACGGCCAAGGTCCGCGCAACCCGTACCGAGATCCGCGGCCATCCCCACATATGGCACATCTGATATCTGATAATGGAGCAGGTGGCAGACATATGCGTCGACAAGCACCGGATCCCTCGCCGCCATCACGCAGTTGCACACAACCGGATTGCCGCCATCCTCAAAATCCAGGTCGCCGCAGATATGGTCAACGACAATGAAATCCTGGTGGATCCCCGCAGACAGATGCGCGATCGGCTTATGGAGCCCCATCGCGTGAAAGCGCCGTTTCTCTGAATTCGGCAGCAGCCCCTTCATATTCTTGAGGGCACACGTGATCTTCGTCTGACAGTGCCCCTTCAGCACCGGCACGTTGATCAGGAAATCCATCTGGTCGACACAGTCGCAGACATTCAGCTCCAGCCCTGCGCAGTCAACAGCGTGCGCTTTGTCCTTCTGCGCATCGTGGAAAATGACGCCGTACTGCTCCGCCAGCACATCATAGCCGCAGACAGCAGCCGCATCCCCTGTCCTGTCCCCCACCCATGAACCTTCCGCAATCATGATCCTGTGGTAACCGTATTCCTGCAGGTACTCAATAATCCCGGCCACGACCTCCGGGTGCGTCGTCGCACCGTAGGACGCCTCGGACGGAGAGACCAGGTTCGGCTTGATCCCGATACACTTCTCCGTCCCCGGCAGGAGCGCGTGCAGATCCGCCTCGTGCAGCAGCCGCTTCGTCATCTCCCTGTAATCTGTCCCGAAAATTTTCAAAATCTGATTTTTATCCAACGAACCATCCTCCCGCCGCCCCGGCAGCCTGCCTCAATATTCTTTTTCAATATGGTCGAGCCCATACTCCGCAAGGAACGCGGTGAGCTCCCGTTCCCCGCGGATCGCGCATACCTCCTCAAACCTGCCCGTCTCCCTGTTCTGAAAGCCGGCCACCTGCTCGCCTTTGCAGATACTGCACCGCAGCACCGGCTTATATACAGCCGGGTCGAAGTCCCCGGGCTTCTCCATCTTCTTTTTCCTCCGAAATAACATCGTCTCCCTCCTCCGCTGTCCTCTAAGCATCGCCCGGCCGTCTGCTGCGCCTGCACCTGTCTCTGTCTTTAATGCTCC
>CAYRKA010000030.1:0-20626 GCA_964424785.1 uncultured Lachnospiraceae bacterium
TCATTTCATCAGCCGCTGGATCGTCGCGCAGAGCTCGTCGACGACCTCGTCGTGTCCGTTGCGGATATCGTCGACCACACATGTCTTGATGTGGTTTGAGAGCAGTACCTTATTAAAGCTGTTCAGGGCTGACTGGATAGCAGCCACCTGTGTCAGGATATCTACGCAGTAGCGGTCCTCCTCTATCATGCCCTGGATCCCGCGCACCTGTCCCTCGATGCGTTTCAGGCGGTTCAAGAGGTCGCGATATTCCTTAGTCTCGCGGTGTTTGTGCTTGCGGCAGTCGCACGATGCCTCCGGCTGCGATGCGTGGCCTGAAGGATCCTGAGATGCCGGTAGTGCGTCTGCATTTGTTTCAGAGGAGATGCTTTCAGATGTCATTTCCTGGGAAGCTGCCTGAAAAGCTGATGTATGCTCCATAATCTGCTCCTGTTCTATGGTAAGGGTCTGTCTGTGTACGTCATAGGAAACTTCGTTCCCTATGACACAAAAACGTTCCACGGGAATGTGCTATGCACATTTTTGTTTTATGCTAACACACTGCCAGATTCCTGTCAAATCGGAATTATACATTCTCTGCGATCCGCGTCACGGCGACGTAGATGTCCTGTATTTTATACCAGGTCCGGCTGCCGACGATGCCGTCCTGCGTCAGGCCGAAGACAGACTGGAAGACGCGCACAGCCTGCTGTGTCTGCTCACCGAAGATCCCGTCGGGCGTAAGCTTCGGGATCAGGGGATAATTGTCTGAGATCGCGTTGAGCTGTTCCTGGATTTTTATGACGTCGGAGCCGGTTGAACCGATCGTGAGCGGATAGCCGGGGTAAGAGACCGGTATGCCGGAGACTTCCTCAGCGATATTGATGTACATCGAGTCGCCGTAGTAATTCCGGATGATGCTGATCGCGTCGTAGCCCTGTTCGCCGAGCGAGAGGCTGCCCCACTGTGAGAGCCACTGGGGACATTGGACGCGCCGACCGTCACAGTACTGCGTCAGGATCGGCTGGCGGACATTTGGCCTGGACAGATAATTCAGGAAAACGTCGTCGACTGCAGCGTCAATACTCTCAAAAATATTTCTGCCGTAAATCCATTTCTGGTCAAAGGCCGTCGATGACGTGATCGTGAACGGATATCCCTTATTGCGGTACCATTCCGTGTACACCCGGTTCATTGTGAAGGACTGGATTGCGAGGATGTTTGCGATCAGGGTCGCGTACGGCCAGGTCGCATAGATCTCGCTGCTTGCGACGTTTTTAATGTAATCCTTGTAACGCACATAATAATCCCCGGCAGTTGTGTCGCGCGGCGTCCCGTTGTGGACGACGATAAGTTCGGGGACGACCACCTCATCAAGCACGATTTCCCCGCTGACGTTTACGGGCTTGATCTCAACCTCCGCGATTTTGGGCGGGTAAGAGCCATAGAGCGTGTGTTCAGGGATTGTGATGATGTCCGGCGTCTCATCCCGGGTGAGTGGGCGGAGCCGGATATTCTGCAGCGCGAGCTGCGTACTCAGGATCTCGATTCCGCTGACCGTGACGGGCTCATAGCCGTTAGCGGCGATGCGGACTGTATATTCGGCGTATGGCATGACCTCATTCTCTGATTCGAGGCTGTATTCCACGGGCGGGGCCGCCAGCTCGAGCACCGGGCTTTGCCCGTTCGCATCCGTCTCTGTCTCCGCAAGAATGGTATCAGGATCTCCGGTGAATGAGAGATTGACCACGGCATTCGGAATCGGAGAATTGCTGGCATCTGATACCGCCGTAATCTGCAGCTCACCCCGATCAATCATATCATTCTGCGCCTTCTGTAAGAAATGGCTTTTCCTTTTTATTAGCATAGTATCCTTGCTCCTCGGTTGCATTCTGTTTTTATTCTATGCATGGAGGGAGACTGTGTGCAACAAAGTCGTAACCGTGGCAGAATTCCCTGACGAAAAAAGATTGAAAACTACACTGAGATATGTTAGAATCGTACCAATTTGAGCATATGAAAGGAGTTCGATGACAGAATGAAAGCATTTCTCATCCTGGAAGACGGTACTGTGTTTACCGGAAGGAGTATCGGTTCCCAGCGTGAAGCGATCAGCGAGATCGTTTTTAATACATCGATGACCGGTTATCTCGAGGTGCTGACCGATCCGTCCTATGCGGGACAGGCGGTTGTGATGACATATCCCCTGATCGGCAATTACGGAATCTGTTATGATGATATGGAATCCGCAAGGCCGTGGCTGGATGGCTTCATTGTCCGCGAATTATCCCGTCTGCCAGGCAACTTCCGTTCACAAGATACCATTCAGAATTTCTTATTAAAATATGACATTCCGGGCATCTCTTCAATAGACACCCGTGCACTCACGAAAATTCTCCGCGAAAAAGGCACCATGAATGGCTGCATCACAACTGACGAGCACTATCAGCTTTCTGAAATTCTCCCCAGGCTTGCATCATATACAACCGGAAAAGTAGTTGAAAAGGTAACGTGCCGGGAGAAGTATGTGCTGAGCGGGGACGGCCCGAAGGTAGCGCTGCTTGATCTCGGCGCGAAGCGCAATATCGCGCGCAGCCTGAATGCGCGCGGCTGTGAGGTGACAGTATACCCGGCGTTCACGGCGGCGGAGGAGATCCTGGCCGCGAAGCCGGACGGGATCATGCTCTCGAACGGGCCCGGGGATCCGAAGGAGTGTGTTTCGATCATAGAGGAAATTCGGAAGCTCTATGAGTCTGATGTGCCGATCTTTGCGATCTGCCTCGGGCATCAGCTCATGGCGCTTGCGACGGGGGCTGACACGCACAGGCTGAAGTATGGCCACCGCGGAGGCAACCACCCGGTACGCGACATGGAGACGGGGCGCGTCTATATATCATCTCAGAACCATGGCTATGTCGTGGACACGGAGCATCTGGATCCTGCTGTTGCAGTGCCGGCATTCGAAAATGTAAATGACGGCACGAACGAGGGGCTTTCCTACACAGGCAAAAATATTTTTACGGTGCAGTACCACCCGGAGGCATGCCCGGGGCCGCAGGATTCCGCGTATCTGTTTGACCGCTTTATGAAGATGATGGAGGTGAATGCGTAATGCCGAAGAATCCGGAAATCAAAAAGGTACTTGTGATCGGCTCCGGCCCGATCGTGATCGGCCAGGCGGCGGAGTTTGACTATGCCGGCACACAGGCCTGCCGTTCCCTGCAGGAGGAGGGCATTGAGGTCGTCCTGCTGAATTCGAATCCGGCGACGATTATGACGGACAAGGATATCGCGGACAAGGTTTATATCGAGCCGCTGACTGTCGAGGTCGTGGAGCAGCTGATCCTGAAGGAGCAGCCGGACAGTGTCCTGCCGACGCTCGGCGGACAGGCCGGGCTGAACCTGGCGATGGAGCTTGCGGAGAGAGGCTTCCTGCGGGAGCACAATGTGCGGCTGATCGGTACGACAGCCGAGACGATTAAGAAGGCGGAGGACCGTCTGGAGTTCAAGAGTACGATGGAGAAGATCGGTGAGCCGGTCGCCCCGTCCCAGGTCGTGGAGAGCGTAGAGGAAGGCATCGCGTTCACGCAGACGATAGGATATCCGGTTGTGCTCCGCCCTGCTTACACCCTCGGCGGCAGCGGCGGCGGCATCGCGCACAATTATGCGGAGCTTGTCGAGATCCTGGAGAACGGCCTGCGTCTCTCGCGCGTGGGGCAGGTGCTTGTGGAGCGCTGCATCGCGGGCTGGAAGGAGATCGAGTATGAGGTGATGCGCGACAGCGCGGGCAATGTGATCACGGTCTGCAACATGGAAAATATTGACCCGGTCGGCGTCCATACAGGGGACAGCATCGTCGTCGCCCCGTCGCAGACGCTCGGCGACAAGGAATACCAGATGCTCAGGAGCTCCGCGCTGAACATTATCAGCGAATTGAAGATCACAGGCGGCTGCAATGTCCAGTTTGCGCTGCATCCGTCGAGCTTTGAGTACTGCGTGATCGAGGTGAACCCGCGTGTCAGCCGCTCGTCGGCGCTTGCTTCCAAGGCGACAGGTTATCCGATCGCGAAGGTTGCCGCGAAGATAGCGCTCGGCTACACGCTTGACGAGATCAAGAATGCGATCACCGGCAAGACGTACGCGAGCTTTGAACCGATGCTCGACTACTGTGTGGTCAAGATGCCGCGCCTTCCGTTCGACAAATTTATCAGTGCGAGCAGGCAATTGACGACGCAGATGAAGGCGACCGGGGAGGTCATGAGCATTTCTGACAGCTTCGAGGGCGGCCTGATGAAGGCGATCCGCTCGCTCGAGCAGCATGTCGACAGCCTGCTCTCTTATGATTTTTCCAATTTAAATGACGAGGAGCTGCTTGCGCAGCTCGGCAAGGTCGACGACAGGCGGATCTGGGTGATCGCCGAGGCGCTGCGCCGCGGCTTCACGTATGAGAAGATTCATGAGAAGACGATGATAGACTGCTGGTTCATCGACAAGCTTGCGATCCTCGTTGAGATGGAGCAGGCGCTGAGGACGCAGGAACTCACACCGGAGCTGCTCGCGGAGGCGAAGCGCATTGAGTTCCCGGACAATGTGATTGCCCGCCTGACGGGAAAGAGTGAGGAGGAGATCCGGGAGCTCCGGTATGAGCATAATATCATTGCGGCCTACAAAATGGTAGATACCTGCGCGGCGGAGTTTGCGGCGGAGACGCCATACTATTACTCGGTGTTCGGCAGTGAGAATGAGGCGCAGGCAGCTTCGGACAGGAAAAAGGTGCTTGTGCTTGGTTCCGGGCCGATCCGCATCGGGCAGGGCATCGAATTTGACTTCTGCTCCGTCCACTGTACGTGGGCCTTCGCAAAGGAGGGCTACGAGACCATCATTATCAACAACAACCCGGAGACGGTCAGCACCGACTTTGATATTGCGGACAAGCTGTATTTTGAGCCGCTGACGCCGGAGGATGTCGAGAATGTCGTGCGTCTGGAGAAGCCGGACGGCGCGGTCGTGCAGTTCGGAGGACAGACCGCGATCAAGCTGACGGAATCCCTGATGAGGATGGGCGTGAAAATCCTCGGCACGTCGGCGGAGAATGTCGACGCGGCGGAGGACCGGGAGCTTTTTGATGAGATCCTGGAGAAGTGCGGCATTCCGCGCCCGGCAGGCCATACCGTGTTCACGGCTGAGGAGGCGAAACGGGCGGCGAATGAGCTTGGCTACCCGGTTCTGGTGCGCCCGTCGTATGTACTTGGCGGGCAGGGTATGCAGATCGCGATCAATGACGAGGATGTCGAGCAGTACATTGGCGTCATCAACCGTATCGCGCAGGAGCATCCGATCCTCGTCGACAAATATCTGGTCGGCAAGGAGATCGAGGTGGACGCGGTCTGCGATGGTGAGGACGTGCTGATCCCGGGGATTATGGAGCATATTGAGCGCGCGGGAATCCATTCCGGTGACAGCATCTCAGTCTATCCGGCCAAAAGCCTCTCGCCGGAGATCAAGCGTGTGATCGAAGATTATACGCGTATGCTGGCGCGTTCGCTGCATGTGATCGGCCTGATCAACATCCAGTTTATCGTCAGCGACGGCAAGGTCTATGTGATCGAGGTCAACCCGCGTTCGAGCCGGACTGTCCCGTACATCAGCAAGGTGACGGGCATTCCGATTGTCCCGCTCGCGACGAAGGTGATCCTCGGGAAGAAGCTGCGCGACCTGGGCTATGAGCCGGGCCTGCAGCCGGAGGCGGATTATTTTGCGATCAAGATGCCGGTATTTTCCTTCGAGAAGATTCGGGGCGCGGATATCAGCCTTGGGCCGGAGATGAAGTCGACCGGAGAGTGCCTCGGGATTGCGAAGACCTTTGACGAGGCGCTCTACAAGGCGTTCCTCGGCGCGGGCATCAATCTGCCGAAGCACTACAACATGATTATCACAGTCAGAGATTCCGACAAAGCCGATGCGGTCGGCATCGCGAAACGCTTTGAGGCACTTGGCTACAATATTTTTGCGACAAAGGGGACGGCGCGTGCGCTGATGGAGGCGGATATCCAGGTGCGCATGACGCGCAAGATCGAGCAGGAGTCACCGAACATCATGGATCTGATTCTCGGCCATGAGATCGATCTGGTCATCGATACGCCATCCCAGGGCGTGGGCCACGCGAAGGACGGCTTCCTGATCCGCCGCAGCGCGATCGAGACGGGCGTCAATGTGCTGACGTCGCTTGACACGGCGCAGGCGCTGATCACGAGCCTTGAGAACAACAGCATCCAGAAGCTTTCTCTGATTAACATCGCGGCGGCAGATCCCGTTCAACTTAAGAAAAAAAACCGTTGAGAATCCCTGTTTAATTTGCTATGATGATGAAAACGGAAATTGAAGAAAGGTGTCAGCAGGCATGGCTTTGGACTGTGCCTGTGGGAAGGATGGTATTATGGGACTGATCAGGGCAGCGATGGGTTCAGCCGGCGGGGTGCTGGCGGATCAGTGGAAGGAATATTTTTACTGCGATGCGATGGACGCGGACGTACTGGTACAGAGAGGACAGAGACGCACCTCGAGGCGTTCCTCGAACCGGCATGGCAGCGACAATGTGATCACGGATGGCTCGACGATCGCGGTGGCGGATGGGCAGTGTATGCTTATCGTGGAGCAGGGCAAGGTCGCGGAGGTCTGCGCGGAGCCGGGCGAGTATACATACGACAGTGGCATGGCGCCGAGCATTTTCAACGGTGATCTCGGAGAGGGCGTGCTTCGGACGTTTGATCTGATCAAAGAGCGTTTCACGTACGGCGGGGTGGCCGCGCAGGATCAGCGTGTCTACTATATAAATACAAAAGAAATCATGGGGAATAAATACGGTACGGCCTCACCGGTTCCGTTCCGCGTGGTTGACCGGAATATCGGCCTGGACGTCGATATCTCGGTGCGGTGCAATGGTGAGTACTCCTATCGGATCGAGGATCCGATTCTGTTCTACACGAATGTCTGCGGCAATGTACAGGGATATTTCGGACGCGACAGGATCGACAGCATTCTGAAGACGGAGCTCCTGACAGCACTCCAGCCTGCATTCGCGAAGCTGTCGGAGGCCGGGCTGCGCTACAGCGCCCTGCCGGGCCATACGCTTGAGCTCGCGGATGCGCTCAATGAGGTGCTCTCGCGCAAGTGGAAGGAGACGCGCGGTATCGTCGTGGCATCGTTTGGGATCAATTCGATCACGGCTCCGCCGGAGGATGAGGAGATGATCAGGCAGCTCCAGAAGAGTGCGGTCATGCGCGATCCGACGATGGCAGCGGCAACGCTCACAGGAGCGCAGGCTGATGCGATGCGTGCGGCAGCCTCAAACAAAGCGGGGGCGGCGACAGGCTTTTTCGGCATGGGGATGGCTGCACAGAGCGGCGGGATGAATGCCGGGGATTTGTATGAGATGGGAGCGCGCCAGGCAGGGCAGCCTGCAGCGGGCCAGACATCGGCTGCCGGGAGCTGGCAATGCTCCTGCGGTTCGGTGAATACAGGCAAATTCTGTCCACAGTGCGGCGCAAGGAGGCCGGAGGCGGACTGGTTCTGCCCGGAATGCGGTGCCGCCAACAAGGGTAAATTCTGCACGGAGTGCGGTACGAAGCGGCCTTGACATATAGTTATTTCATGACAGTTCCCTGGCTGGCGTGCATTTCGCACCTGTCGCGTCAGGCAGGGTTAATGGAGAGAATATGAGCGATATTTACAATTATAAATGCCCTTGCTGCGGCGGTGCGATCGCGTTTGACAGCCGTTCCCAGAAGCTCAAATGTCCGTACTGTGACACGGAATTTGAGATGGATACCCTGAAGGAATTCGAGGATGAGCGGCTGGACGGGGACCGCGATCCGCACTGGACAGAGGATACGGTAAAACAGGCAGAGGAGGAGCTGGGCGGCCACGACGGGCTTGCCTCGTATGTTTGCGAGTCGTGCGGCGGAGAGATCATCGCCGACGAGACGATGGCGGCGTCAAGCTGCCCTTATTGCGGCAATCCTGTCATTGTGAAGAAGCAGCTTGAGGGGGCGCTCCGCCCACAGGTGGTCATCCCATTCAAGCTGGACAGGAAGGAGGCCGAGAGCCGCCTGAGAGCCCATCTGAAAGGGAAGCATCTTCTGCCGAAGCTGTTCCGCTCGGAGAGCAGGATATCGGAGATCAAGGGAGTTTACGTGCCATTCTGGCTGTATGATTGCGACGCGCATGCTGAGATCCGCTGCAGGGCGACGCGGATACGTACCTGGGCTTCCGGGAATTATGACTATACGGAGACGCAGCATTTCCTGGTCAGCCGGAGCGGGGAGATCGGTTTCGACGGGGTCCCAGTCGACGGTTCCGTGAGGATGGATGACAAGCTGATGCAGTCGATCGAGCCGTTTGATTATACACAGGCTGTCGATTTTCGGACGGCGTATCTTGCGGGGTATCTCGCGGACCGGTATGACGAGAGCGCGCAGGACTGCGCGCCGCGTGCGAACGAGCGTGTGCGCAGGAGTACGGTCGATGCGTTCCTGAATACGATTGCAGGGTATGCGACATGCGTGCCGGAGCATACGGATATCCGGCTGAACAGAGGCAGGATCACGTACGCGCTGCTTCCTGTGTGGATATTGAATACAACATACAGGGGTAAACTCTATACATTTGCGATGAACGGGCAGACGGGCAAGTTTGTCGGCAATCTTCCGGCGGATCCGGGCCGTGCGGCGGGGATCGGCCTTGGCGTGTTTGCGGCTGTGTCTGCACTTGTGATGCTGGTTCTGTCGTTTATCTGAGGGGGAAGGATTATGCGGGAAAGGGTTCAGGGAATCCTGCTGCTGGCGGTATTCACCGCATTTTGCTTCTGTATGGCTGCGTCTGCCGGGAATGACCGGAAGGTTGTCGACATGGCCGGCCTGCTGAGCAGCTCCGAGGAGGAGAAGCTGCAGGAACAGTTTACAGAACTGGCGGATGAGTATGGCTGTGATGTGGCTGTCGTGACGACAGATTCATGCGACGGGAAGAGCCCTCAGGATTACACGGACGATTATTATGAAGAACACGGCTACGGCTGCGGAAGCGATAATGACGGGATCATGCTGATGGTTAGTATGGGAGAACGGACATTCCATCTCGCGACGTTTGGCGCGGCGATTGATATTTTTACGGATTATGGCCTCGGGAAGATTGATGAGATGATCACGCCGGACCTGTCTGATGGGGATTATTTTGATGCATTTCAGGGATTTGGCACGCTGGCGGAGACCTTTATCCGGGAGGCGGAGAACAGTGAGCCGTTTGATTACGGCCACAGCTATGAGGAGCCGATGAGCATCGGGCTGAGGCTGGGGATTTCTCTGGCGGCCGGTGCTGTGGCAGCCGGGATTGTGCTGATTGTCCTGTTTATGCAGCTTCGCTCCGTCCGGTCGAAGGGTGGAGCGCGGGAGTATGTGCGCGAGGGCAGCTTCCATGTGACGCGCGCCCGCGATCTTTTCCTCTACCGTACCGTGACGCGGCACGAGAGACCCAAAAACAATGGCGGTGGTCACGGCGGCCATGGCGGCAGTATGACACATTCGACGTCCGGCGGCAGCAGGGCGGGCGGCCATACAGGGTCATTTTGAGTGAGTTTTTATTTCGGCGTTCCTCGGGCAGGGCAGCCATACAGAGTGCCTGATGCCTGCAGAGAAGCTTTGGCTTCGGCAGGAAGCCGGATGATGAGGGAGATACAGGAGAGATAGCAGGAGGCCGGGGCATGGAGGAGCAGATTCAGGAAATAAGCCAGCAAGTGAGTGGCCTGCCACAGTATATATCAGATCAAATCCCGGTGGTGGCAGCATTTGCTGTCCGGGTTGTACTTGCGATTGTTGCCTTTCTGATTTGCAGGAGGGTGATTAAATGGATTCTGCGTCTGATGCAGAATTCCCTGGAGCGTGCGTCAGTGAACCGTGGCGTCATTCAGTTCATCGGTTCCCTCGTAAGGGTGGTGCTGTACGCATTGCTGATTTTTAATATCTCAATCTATTTCGGTGTCAAGGAATCCTCGGTTGCCGCGCTTCTCGGTACGGCAGGCGTCACGGTCGGCCTGGCGCTGCAGGGCGGCCTCGCGAATATCGCGGGTGGTGTCTTGTTACTTATTTTTAAGCCGTTCCAGGTAGGGGATTACATAATTGTGAATGGACAGACAGGCTGTGAGGGTACGGTGGTCAGTATTGAGATCTGCTATACGACGCTCCTCTCCGTTGACCAGCGCCATGTCGTGGTTCCAAACGGCACACTTTCAAACAGTGTGATCACAAATGTGACAGCGCATGATATGAGGAAGCTTGAGCTGTGCATTGGGATTTCGTATAATTCGGATATTCGGAGAGCGAAGGGGATTCTGGAAAAGCTCCTGAAGGAAGATCCGGATACGAAAGCAGATGAGGAGATGCTGGTTTTTGTCGATGAGCTTGGAGAAAGCTCCGTGGTGCTCGGGCTGCGCGTCAAGGTGCCGACAGAACAGTACTGGGCGGCGAGATGGCGGCTGAACGAGCAGATCAAGGAAGCGTTCGATGCGCAGGGGATCGTGATTCCGTATCGGCAGGTCGAGGTGCATGTACATGAGAAAGAAGAGTGATGACCTGAAAAGAAAGAACAGGCTGAGAAAACGAGGTATGTTGGCGCTTGCGGGCTGGATCGTGTGTATTGCGTCTTTGGGACTGATGCATACTGTGATATCCGCAGATGATGCTGCCGCATTGGATGGTTCTGCCGTTTTATTTGCAGAAGAAGTTTCCACTGCAGAGGAACAGGCGCCTGAGCCAGGGACAGACGGACTGCTTCCGGTGGAGACATCCGGCGTGGACGCACTTGTAGACGTGTCCGCGGATGACTGGCAGTCCTGTTTTACAATAAAAGAGATCCACGAGGACAGTGAACTGTTCAGGCGGATCAACGGCAGGTCATACCAGGAAAATGATGATATCGCTTTGTCTGACCTGCGCTACCTGAAGGTGCTGCACTATGATTTTGATCATGAAGTGCGTCTGGGAGAGCTGATCGTGAATGCGGCGATCGCGGACGACTGCCTCGATATTTTTGAGAAGCTCTATGAGACTGGGTATGAGATTGAGTCGATGAAGCTGGTCGATGAGTACTGGGCCGGGAACGGGACAGATACGGATACGGCATCGATCGAGGATAACAATACCTCCGCGTTCTGTTACCGCACCGCGACAGGCGGCGTCTCGCTGTCGAACCATGCGCTAGGCTGTGCGATCGACATCAATCCGCGCCAGAATCCGTATTTTTCCTATTCAACGGGTGAGGCTGTCTGGTTCCATGACGGAGATGATGCTTATCTCGACCGGAGCGCAGGCCTGGCGCATATGATTACAGAGGATGATCTCTGCTATCAGCTGTTTACGGAGTACGGATTTACATGGGGCGGCAGCTGGAATAATCCAAAGGATTATCAGCATTTTGAGCGCCGTATTTACAATTAAGGGACGATATGGTATACTTTTGCGGATGCCGGGGCTTTGCGGACAGACTGTGGCATCCGATGTATGGGACAGGATGGAATCGGACAGGGGAGATTCATCGCCCCTGTCTGTGTGCATAATAGAAGAATAGAATAGAAAGCATCCGGAGGAGATTGCCTTTTATGACGAATCAGGATAAGATAAAGCTACAGCAAATGCGAAAACAAATGTTTCTGACCGCATGGACCGGCGGCACGGCGCATCTGGCCTCCGCCTTTTCCTCGGCGGAGCTTTTTTATGCGTTCTATCAGAAGGGTATTTTACAGTTTGATCCGAAGCATATGGATGATCCGGACCGCGACCGGCTGATCCTGAGCAAGGGGCACGCAGGCCTTGCGCTGTATGCAGCGCTGGCGATGAGCGGCGTGATAGAGCCGCAGGAGCTCTCGACCTTCCTGCAGCCGGGCACGAGGCTTGGCGGCGAGCCATGCTTGAATGGCCTGCCGGGAGTGGAAGCGGCGACAGGGTCGCTCGGCCACGGGCTGTCCATCGGGCTGGGCATGGCGCTTGCGGCAAAGCTTGATGGGAAATCGTTCCGGACATATGTGATTCTCGGGGACGGGGAATGTCAGGAGGGGACTGTGTGGGAGGCTGTGATGGCTGCCCACAAGTTCGGACTCGGGAATCTGACCGCGGTTCTTGACTGCAACGGCATCCAGAAGATGGGGCCGATTGCCGAGACGATGCGCATCCGTGAGTGGAGGGCGAAGTGGGAGCCGTTCGGCTGGCAGGTGGATGAGATCGCCGACGGGCACGATGTCGATGAGATCTGCGAGGTGCTGGGGCGTGCGCAAGATGCGGAGACGCCACGCCTCGTGATCGCACATACAGTCAAGGGCAAGGGTGTGTCGGTGATGGAGAACAATGCGGCATGGCATTTCAAGATGCCGAACCGCCGGGAATTGAAGATATTTATGAAGGAGCTTGGGATTACGGAGGAGGAGCTGGAGCAATGCAGAAAGCATATATGACGGCGCTGTGCGAGCTTGCACAGAAGGATGCGAACGTACTGTCGCTGCTCGCGGACAGCGGTACCGGCTACGATGAGCTGTTCCGCCGGTATTTCCCGCGGCAGATGCTCGATTTTGGTATCGCGGAGGAGAATATGGTCGCGGCTGCCGCAGGGCTTGCCTCGTGCGGCAAGATCCCGTTCGTCTATACGGCGGGCGCGTTCCTCGCGTACCGCAGCTTCGAGTTTATCCGGGATGATATCTGTTTCCAGGGCAAAAATGTCAAGCTGGTGGGCATGGGCGCAGGGCTTTCCTGGAGCACGCTCGGCGTGACACACCACACGACGGAGGATCTCGGCGCACTGCGGGGACTGCCGAATCTGACGATCTTCTCGCCGTCGTGTCCGCGTGAGGTGGAGCAGGTCGTAAAGGCTGCCTATGAGATTGACGGCCCGGTCTACATTAAGATCGGGATGAATCATGAACCAGACGTGTATGGAGATGATTACGAATTTACAGTTGGCAGGGCGTTCCCGCTGCGGGAGGGGAGCAATGCCTGCATCCTGACGACAGGGGCGGTCGCCGCGGAGGTGCTCGGGGCGGCGGAGCTGCTCGAGGCTGACGGGATATCCACTGCGGTTTGGAATTACCCGACGATTGTGCCGTTTGATGCAGATAGCGTCTGGGCTGCCGCCGTGCGGTATCCGGCTCTTGTGACGGTGGAGGAGCACAGCGTCACGGGCGGGCTTGGCTCCGCTGTGGCTGAGGTTCTGGCGGAATCCGGCCTCGCGGTGCGGTTCAGGCGTATCGGCCTGCCAGGCACGTTTGCGCAGGGCTACGGCACATATGACCAGGTCCGTGCGGCGAACGGGCTGGATGCTGACGGTATTTATCAGCGGATCAAGTCGTTTTTTCAGCCGTCCGCCGGTACAATGCCTGGCAAATCAGGAACCTATCACGAAGGTTCATGATGAAGTGTGAGGATTCAGGAGAAGAGATACCGGGTTGGAGGGTTTCACAGAGGAAAATGACCGAACTTACGTTTACAAAATTAAAGAAGAACTGCCGCGTTGAGCTTGCGGAGGGGCGCGAGTGCCGTCTCGCGGTTCTCGGGGACTGTGCGACGCAGCACCTTGCGACGGCAATCAAGGGCTACGGGGTAGAGGAACAGATCCGTTTCACAGTGTTTGACGCGGATTACAACCAGATCGACGCGCAGCTCATGGACGGACAGTCCGAATTCTATGCGTCGAAGAGCCAGTTTGCGGTGCTTTTCATGTGCGTTGAGAAGCTGTACCACGCGTTCTGCGAAGCGCAGGAGCGCGCCGCCTTTGCGGATACCATTTACCAGCAGATCCGCGGCTACTGGGAGCTCATAAATGCGCATACGCAGACTACGGTCATCCAGTTCACCTTTGCCGAGAATGATGACCGTGTTTTCGGCAATTATGCGTGCAAGACCAATATATCCTTCCTGTATCAGGTGCGCCGCCTGAACCTTCTGTTGATGGAAGGAGCGCAGGAGGTCAAAAATGTGTTCCTGATGGATCTGAACCGCATCCAGAGCTGTGTTGGGCGGGACACGCTGCATGATGAGAAGCTGTACGATATCGCGAAGATGCCTCTCTCGACACAGATTCTGCCGGAGGTGGCGAAGCAGGTGGTCGATATTGTAAAGGCGGTCAGCGGTTCGATCAGAAAATGTGTGATCACGGATCTCGACAATACGCTGTGGGGCGGCGTGATCGGGGATGACGGCCTCGAGGGCATCCAGATCGGCGAGCTCGGGCTCGGCCATGCGTTTGAAGAGTTCCAGATGTGGCTCAGAGAGCTGAAAAACCGTGGGATTATCCTGGCTGTCTGCAGCAAAAACAACGAGGAGACGGCAAAGGAGCCGTTTTTGAAGCATCCGGAGATGGTGCTGCATCTCGACGACTTCTCGATGTTTGTCGCGAATTGGGAGGACAAGGCGTCGAATATCCGGCGGATCCAGGAGACAATCAATATCGGGATGGACAGCATTGTGTTCCTCGATGACAATCCGTTCGAGCGGGAACAGGTGCGAAGTGCGCTGCCTGGTATCACGGTGCCGGAGCTCCCGGAGGATCCAGCGCGCTACGTCTCTTATCTGAAGGGGCTCAACCTGTTCGAGACAGCATCCTGGTCGCCGGCCGACAGGGACCGCACGAAGCAGTATCAGGCGGAGGCAAACCGTACGGCGAGCCTGGCGCAGTACCAGAGCTATGACGAGTATCTTCAGAGCCTCGGGATGGTAGCGGAGGTACGGCCGTTTGATCCGTTCCAGTTCCCGCGTATCGCGCAGCTTACGCAGCGGTCGAACCAGTTCAACCTGCGAACGGTGCGCTGCACGGAGGCGGAGGTCGGGCAGATGGCTGCGGATGGCCGCTATATCACGCTGTACTTTACACTGAGGGACAAATTTGGCGACCACGGGCTGATCAGTGTCGTAATTTTGGAAAAGACGGATGACGGCACACTGTTTCTGTACAACTGGCTGATGAGCTGCCGTGTCCTGAAGCGCGGGATGGAGGAATTCATCATCAATACGGTGATCGAGACAGCGAAAAAGGCCGGTTATAAAAGGGTGGTCGGCGAGTATCTCCAGACGCCGAAGAACGCGATGGTGAAGGATATCTATGAGCGTCTTGGCTTCAGACGGCTTGGGGAGAATACGTTCGAGGCGGACGTGGATACGTTTGTCCAGAACAAAACATATATTCAGATCAGAAAGGATGACACGCAATGAGCAGAGAGGATATTTTAAAGAAAGTAAATGAGATATTCTGGGATGTGTTTGATGACGACACGCTCGAGATCACAGAGGAGACGACGGCTGCTGATATTGAGGACTGGGATTCCCTGACGCATATCACGCTGATCTCCGAGGTAGAGAACGCCTTCGATTTTACCTTTGCAATGAAGGATGTGCTGGGCATGAAGAATGTCGGCGAGATGCTTGATATCATAGAGAAGGAAGTAAATGAATGAATCACTATTCATTTGAGGATCTGTCTGTCGGGATGGAGGAGCATTTTGAGGTGGAGCTGACGCAGGAGCGGATGGAGCGTTTCTGTGAGATTACGGGGGATGTCAATCCGCTCCATCGCGACGGGGATTTCGCGAAAGGGATGGGGTTTGACAACCGCGTTGCGTACGGGATGCTGACCGCATCCTTTTTGTCAACGCTCGCAGGTGTGTATCTGCCGGGAGAGCGCAGCCTGATCCACCGTGTCGAGGCGGAATTCCCCCGGCCCGTCTATATCGGCGACCGTCTGACGGTCTGCGGCAGGGTACAGGAATTGAATGAAGCATTCCGGGTGTTCACAATGAAGGTGACGGTCACGAACCAGCGGGGCGAAAAGGTCTGCCGCGGGAAGATGCGGATTGGATTTCTGGCAGGGCAGAAAGAGGAATAAAGTATGTTTTTAGTGACATTTTGGTTTCTGGTATTTCTGGCTGTGTCAATCGCGGCCTACTACGCAGCGCCTGGGAGATGCCGGTGGGTGGTGCTCCTGCTTGCAAGCTTTGTGTTTTATATGCTTGCGGGGACACCCTTCACGGTCGTTTACCTGCTCGTCACGATCGTGACCGTATGGGCAGGGAGTAATTATATTGACCGCGTGCGTGGCGATGCGAAGAAAGCGCGGCGCGCCCTGCTGGCGACGCTGCTTGTGAATGTCGGGATTCTCGCCGCGCTCAAGTATACGAATTTTTTCCTGGAGAATTTCAGGCGTATCAGCGGCCTGTTCGGCGTCGGTGCAGGTATTCAGAATGTGCATTGGGCGGCGTCTCTCGGCGTCAGCTTTTACACGCTGCAGGCAGTCGGCTATCTGCTGGACGTCTACTGGGGAACCTCGTCACCGCAGAAAAATGTGTTCAAGTTTGCGCTGTTTACGTCGTGGTTCCCGCAGATGTCGTCAGGGCCGATCAGCCGCTACCATGAGCTGGAGGGACAGCTCTTTGCGGCGAACCGCTTCAGCTATGAACGTGTCTGCGCAGGGCTGCAGCGTGTGCTGTTCGGATTTGTGAAGAAACTTGTGGTCGCGGAAAATATCGGGATTTATGTGAATTATCTGTTTGCTGAGGAGGCCAGCTTCAACGGCTGGTTTATCTGGCTCGGGATGGCGGCGTATCTGCTGCAGCTGTACGCGGATTTTTCGGGGTGCATGGATATCGTGCTCGGTGCTTCTGAATGCTTCGGTGTGCTGATGCCGGAGAATTTTGACCGGCCGTTCCATTCACACAGCATCCAGGAATTCTGGAAGCGCTGGCATATCACACTGGGCGGATGGGTGCAGGATTATATCATGTATCCGATCCTCCACTCAAAGGCATGGGGGCGTATGCGGCGCAGCCTGAAAAAAAAATTCGGAAAGGCGGCCGCAAAGAATGTGCCGACTTACCTTGCGATGCTGATCCTGTGGCTCTGCATGGGCCTCTGGCACGGAGGCGCGTGGCGCTATATCGTGGAGATGGTCTGGTTCTGGCTGGTGATTATGACGGGGCAGCTGCTCGAGAAACGCCTGAAGCGCCTGACAGCTGGGCTTCATATCAATACGGGCTCACCGCTGTGGCATGGCTTCCAGAGTATCAGGACGACACTGATATTTGGCCTGGGCGTCACCTTTTTTCGCGCTTCCAGTGTCTCGCAGGGACTGCATTACCTGAAAGCCGCGTTTTCTCCCAAATGCCTGATGCCGGGGAATTTCCGCGCACAGCTCGGCGTGTTCCTGGGGGCGTTTTCGCGCACGGAGCTGCTCAAATCGCTCGTCTGCATTGTGGCCGGGCTGCTTGTGATGGTGGTGCTGACGTGGTTTTCCGCAAAGGGAAGGCCGTTCCGGGAGTGGCTCGCAGCGCGCTGCCTGGTTGTTCGCTGGGGGATTTTGTACGCAATGCTGTTTATCGTGATCCTGTTCGGCGTCTACGGGCCGGGCTTCAACGCATCACAGTTTATCTACGGAGGATTCTGATATGGCAGGGAGAATACCGCTTAAGCTCCGGAAAATCATCCGTGCGGTGCTTTTTTGTGCCGTATTCCTTGTGCTGCTGATGCACGTATCGTACATCCTGCGCCCGTACAGCGGCAGCGCAAGCCGTAAAAATATCTGCGGCTTCTATGCGGAGCCGCAGGATTCGCTTGACGTTGTCTTTGTCGGGTCGAGCTCTGTCTTTGCATTTTGGGAGCCGATGGAATTCTGGGAGGACTACGGTGTCGCCTCGTACAATTTTGCCGCGGGGACGATGCCGCCGCAGTTTATCAGGGACAGTATCGAGGAGATCCGCAAGACGCAGTCACCGGAGCTGTTTGTGGTCGATCTGCGCCCGTTTACAGTTGCGGAGAACGGCTACTATCTTGAGACGGATGTCGCGAACATGGACCATGATGTCCCGATCCGCAATGTCGTCGACAACTTCAAGTATTCGCTTGACCGCTTCCGGGTGATTGATGAGGGTATCCCGGAGGAGTATGACAGGCTCCCATACTTTTTTGATATTATCAAATACCACACGGAATGGCCGCGGCTTTTTGACGCGCAGTCGCTTGCGTTCTGGAGAAATGAGAGCCATGACAGCCTGAAGGGCTTTAAGCTTGTCGACAAGGTGAAAAAGGTCAAATTTTATGACCAATCGGAGGTGACGGAGCGCCGGGAGATGACGGAGCGGCTGAACGGGACGCTTTCTGAGCTGCTGGATTACTGCCGCGACGAGGATCTCGACGTGCTGTTCCTCGTCAATTCCTATTGCCAGAAAAAAAAGGAGAAAAAGGTCTACAATTATATTGCGGACGTCGTGGCAGAGTATGGGTTTGATTTTCTGAATACGAATGATTATTATGAGGAGATCGGGCTTGACTACGAGACGGATTATTACGATCAGTCGCATGTGAATATTTTCGGCGCGGACAAGTATACGGAATTTGTCGGCAATTATATTATGTCGCACTGGGAGCTTCCCGACCACCGGGGAGAGGATGCGTATGCGTCGTGGGATGAGGATTATCTGGCCTGGACGGAGCAGACAGAGGCGCTCAAGGAGAGTATTCAGGCGAAGATTGAGGCGAGGTAGAAGGGAGACAGTCTGGATGGAGAACCGATATGTTTTGGTTACCGGCAGCAACCGTGGGATCGGCAGCGCAGTCATGAGGAAGTTCGCCGCGAACGGATACAATATTTATGCGCATGCACGTGCGGCGACATCGGAATTTGAGGAGCTGGTATGCTCAGTGCGCTCGGAATACGCCGTGGAGGTCGAGCCGCTCTGCTTTGACCTGACGGATTCGGGAGGGATGGAAGCCGCGATGCGCGGGATGATCCGCGGGAAAAAGGGGCTGGACGTGCTTGTGAACAATGCAGGCGTCATGCATTCGGGGCTGTTCCAGATGACGGAGCTGGAGACGGTGCGCCGCGTCTTTGATGTCAATCTGTTTGCAGTTATGGAGCTGACACAGTGGGCGCTTAAGATCATGGCGCGCAAAAAACGCGGCAGCATCGTCAATCTTTCCTCGATCACGGGGCTGGATCTCGGGCCGGGCCAGTGCGCTTACGGGGTCTCGAAGGCTGCCGTCGCCGCCTTTACACAGGCGCTGGCGTCCGAGGTCAGGAATTACGGGATCCGTGTCAATGCGGTTGCGCCGGGGATCGCCGACACACGGATGGCCGATGAGCCGCAGGTGCAGCAGGAACGCGCCCGCCTCGAAGCGTCAAAGAGCCCTCTGTCGCGTCTGGCAGATCCGCAGGAGATCGCTGACGCGGTCTGGTATCTGGCATCGGAGCAATCGTCGTTTGTGACAGGACAGGTGCTGCGCGTCGATGGAGGCAACCGGTTAGTGTGAATGCTGTGTAAGCTTGAAGACAACAGATGTTTCTGGTAAGACGGGAGTCGGAAGGTTCGGAGTAATCCGAAATTTACGACTCCCTTTTTTCATCATGGGAAATCATAATCGTTTCAGTTCTTTTCAGCAGAAATTCTTTTGCATCCGTATTGCATTGTTCCCAAAAAGTATGTACAGAACGCAAAAAACAGTTGCGTCAAAACATATCATATGATATAATAATGCAACGAATTAGATATAATATAGTTCCTAAATGTAGGAGGGCGAGATTTGTATAGTAGAGTTTATTCAGCAGCAATTTGCGGCATCGACAGCCGCATGATCTCAGTAGAGGCAGACGTGACAAACGGCCTTCCGACGTTTATCATGGTTGGCTATCTGGCGTCGGAGGTGCGGGAGGCGCAGGAGCGGGTGCGTACGGCTCTGCGCAATTCCGGCTATCACCTGCAGCCGAAGAAGATCACAGTGAACCTGGCTCCTGCCGATATCCGCAAGGCCGGTTCCGGCTTTGACCTTCCGATCGCGGTCGCGCTGATGGCGGCATATGGTTATCTGCCGGTTCAGGAGCTGGAGCATATCTTTTTTGCGGGTGAGCTCGGGCTGGACGGCAGCATTCACGGCATACATGGTGTGCTCGGTATGGTGATGGAGGCCAGGCGTGCGGGCTGTACAGCGTGTATTGTGCCTTTGGCAAACAGCCGCGAGGGTGCGGTGATCCAGGGGATTGACGTATATGGCGCACAGTGTCTTGGCGAGGTCGTCGGCCATTTCATGTCCGACAGGAAATTACAAAAGGCGGATATTAATATAGAAGAGAAATTTACAAAAGGAGTATCCGCGGGTGCTCCTGACTTTGCGGATATTCACGGCCAGCACCAGGTGAAACGGGCGGCGGAGATCGCGGCGGCCGGTATGCATAATCTGCTGATCAGCGGGCCTCCCGGATCCGGCAAGTCGATGATCGCCAGCAGAATCCCAGGGATCTTGCCGCCGATGGAGCTTGACGAGGCGCTGGAGGTCTCGCAGATTCACAGCGTTGCGGGGGTGCTGCCGGAGGAGGGGATCCTGACAGAGCGGCCCTTCCGCGCACCACATCATACGGTGTCCGCGATTGCGATGACAGGGGGCGGAAATGTGCCGAGGCCGGGAGAGATCAGCCTGGCGCACCGTGGCGTCCTGTATCTGGATGAGCTGCCGGAGTTCCAGAAGGAGACGCTTGAGATCCTGCGGCAGCCGATGGAGGAGGGGGAGGTACGGATTTCGAGGAACAGCGGCAGCTTTGTGTTTCCGGCTGATTTCATGCTGGTCGCCTCGCGCAA
>CAYRKA010000031.1:0-3718 GCA_964424785.1 uncultured Lachnospiraceae bacterium
GAGCATCTGCCTTACAAGCAGAGGGTCATAGGTTCGAGCCCTATAGGCCCCATCAGATAACTGAATATGGCGGAATAGCTCAGTTGGCTAGAGCACACGGTTCATACCCGTGGTGTCGAGAGTTCAAATCTCCCTTCCGCTACTTTGAAAATCCCGAAATTCCTTGTAAAAAGGCTTCGGGATTTTTAATGCACACAGGGCGGCAAGGTATTTCAGCGGCGGATCTGCCTGTGCTATACTATATTATTGGCGGCGCGCCCGCCGCGCATTTACAGGGGACAGCCTGTGGAGGAACGGCTGTCAGAGAATATGACTCAGGAAATGAAAGGTGAAAGACGGATATGAAGAAGATTCTTGATTTGATCAGCCAGGAGGTTATGGACGCGTTTGAAGCGTGCGGCTACGACGCCGCCTATGGCAAGGTCGGCATTTCCAACCGGCCTGACTTGTGCGAATATCAGTGCAACGGCGCGATGGCCGGTGCAAAGAAATACAGGAAAGCCCCGGTTATGATTGCCGGTGATGTCGCGGCGAAGCTCGCGGGTAACCCGGTATTTGAGGAAGTCACGGCAGTGAACCCGGGCTTTATCAATATGAAGCTTTCGGGGAGCTATCTGGCGGCATACGTCGGGGAGATGCAGGCGGATCCCGACCTTTCCGTGGAGAAGGCTGAGCAGCCTAAGACGATCATTGTCGACTACGGCGGGGCGAATGTCGCGAAGCCGCTGCATATCGGCCATCTGCGCTCTGCGATCATCGGGGAGAGCATCAAGAGGATCGGCCGTTTTGCTGGGCACAATATGATCGGCGACGTGCATCTCGGGGACTGGGGCCTGCAGATGGGCTTGATTATCACGGAGGTGCGCTGCCGCCAGCCGGAGCTTGTCTATTTTGATGAAGCTTATGAGGGGGAGTATCCGGCAGAGGCCCCGTTTACGATCTCCGAGCTTGAGCAGATCTACCCGGCTGCAAGCAAGAAGTCCAAGGAGGACGAGGGGTTCCGCGCCCAGGCGCTGGAGGCGACGGCGAAGCTGCAGGACGGCGTGCGCGGCTACCGTGCACTCTGGCAGCATATCCTGGATGTGTCAGTCGCGGATCTGAAGAAGAATTATGCGAATCTGAATGTTGAGTTTGAGCTCTGGAAGAAGGAATCGGATGCACAGCCGTATATAGCAGACATGGCGAAGGCGATGCAGGATGAGGGTTATGCCTACATGGACCAGGGTGCGCTGATCGTTGACATTCAAGAGGAGGGCGATGTCAAGGAAGTGCCGCCATGCATCATCCTGAAGTCGGACGGCGCTGCCTTGTACACGACGACGGATCTCGCTACGATCATCGACCGTATGAAAAATTATGCGCCGGATGAGCTGATCTATCTTGCCGATAAGCGCCAGGAGATGCATTTTACGCAGGTGTTCCGCTGTGCGCGCAAGACGAAGCTGGTCGATGACAGCGTTGCGCTGCGCTACGTGGGCTTCGGCACGATGAATGGGAAGGACGGCAGGCCGTTCAAGACGCGCGACGGTGGCGTGATGCGCCTGGAGTATCTGATCGAGGACATCAACAACGAGATGTATAAAAAGATCACCGAGAACCATGAGGTGGATCCTGAGGAAGCGAAGGAGACGGCGAAGGTGGTCGGTCTGTCTGCGATCAAGTACGGAGACCTCTCGAACCAGGCGTCCAAGGATTACTGCTTCGACCTCGAGAAGTTTACTTCCTTCGAGGGCAACACCGGCCCGTACATCCTGTACACGATCGTCCGCATCAAGTCGATCCTGAACAAATTCCGCGCGGCAGGCGGGACAGCGGGCAAAGGTGGTATCGTGAAGCCGGCGAGTGAGAGCGAGAAGAACCTGATGATGGAGCTTGTCAAATTCAACAGCGTCATCGAGCAGGCATATGCGGAACTCGCGCCGCACAAAATCTGTGCGTTCGTCTATGACCTTTCGAATGCGTTCAACCGCTTCTACCATGAGAACAGGATCCTCACGGAGAAGGATCAGGTGCAGCAGAGAAGCTGGATTGAGCTGCTCGACCTGACCCGCGAGGTACTTGAGACGGCGATTGATCTGCTTGGGTTCTCGGCTCCGGAGAGGATGTAATGAAAGGAAACGACTTTAGTTGTTCCCTCCTGCACCGGCATTTACTTGCTCATGCGCAGTGGTACGCTTAAAGCGCATGGGGTTTAGGAACTCACAGGATTCTGGCGAAATGAGGTGGAAATGAAAAAGGAGAAGAACAACGATGGCAGCTGCAGGCGTGCTGTGTACAGCGGCGCTGATTATAATGGCTGGCAGTACCGCGTTTGCGGAGGAGACGAAGACATTGAAGGTGGCGATGGAGTGCAACTACGCCCCGTATAACTGGACGCAGTCGACGGATGAGAACGGTGCGGCGCCGGTCATGGACAGTACGGAGTATGTGTACGGCTACCTGGCGAAGGCAGGCATAGTATGCGGAGCTTTCATCTTTTCATCCCTGTCCGGTGAATGGCTTGTGAAAAGGTAAAAAATATATAAATTGATATTGGCTTCCTTGACTTTGTCGCTTTCCTGAGTATGATTAAAGAGAACGATTATTCAGGAGGAGCCTATGCTGTCACGTTATAGTGTCAAACGCCCCTACACCGTTGTAGTGGGCGTTGTTTTAATATTACTGTTAGGATATGTGTCGTTTACAAGTATGCAGACGGATCTGCTGCCGGACATGACGCTGCCATACGCGATTGTCTATACGACGTATGCGGGCGCGAGCCCGGAGGAGGTGGAGACGGTCGTCACGAGGCCGGTCGAGCAGGCGATGGCGACGATCAGCAACATTGAGACGGTCAATTCTGTCTCGAGCGAGAATATTTCGATGGTCATCCTGGAGTTTTCACAGTCTGCTAACATGGATGCGGTGACGATCGAGATGCGGGAGAGCCTTGACCAGATCGGGGGATACTGGGATGATACAGTCGGCAGCCCGATTATCATGAAGCTGAATCCGGATATGCTGCCGGTCATGGTGGCGGCGATGGAGGGCGGTGACCTGACGCAGAGCGAGCTGACTGCGCTTGTGGACAATGAGATCCTGCCGGAGCTCGAGAGCATCGAGGGTGTTGCTTCAGTGTCAGCGACCGGCACGATCGAGGAGCAGGTGCAGGTACTGCTGCGCGAGGACAAGATCGAGGCAGCCAATAAGAAGATTACCGCCGCGCTCGACGATCAGTTCGAGGAGGCGGAGGAGAAGCTGAATGAGGCGCAGTCGGAGCTGGACGAGGGGATGGAGCAGCTCGAGGAGGGGCAGAAGGAGCTGATCGACCAGACTTCCTCGGCGCAGGGACAGCTTACGTCAGGCCAGGCGCAGCTGATTACCGGCGAGGCGCAGATCGAGGAAAAGCTTGCGGAGGTCGAGGAGGGGCTTACGCAGCTTGACACTTCGGAGGAGGAACTCAAGTCTCAGGAGAAGGAGCTTGAGGAGGGAGAAGCGACATTGGAGCAGCTCCCGGCACAGCGGGAGGCGCTTGTGGCGCAGCAGGCGCAGCTTGAGAGTGCGATCGGGCAGCTCGAGGCGGTGCCGCTGCAGCTCGCACAGCTGGAAGCAGCGATCGCGGCAGACCAGGCGGAGATCAGTACGCTGAAAAGCCAGATCGAGGCACTGCAGGCGATTGCGGGCAGCAGCCAGACGGAGACCTCAGCGCAGGCAGAGGCAGCGACGCAAGCGGAAGCTG
>CAYRKA010000031.1:3818-20530 GCA_964424785.1 uncultured Lachnospiraceae bacterium
CAGCGACGCAAGCGGAAGCTGGGGCACAGGATGGCGCAGCCATGAATACGGACGGCGCGGCGCTGATTGTGAATGGGGAGCTGCGCACACAGTCTTCAGATGCCGATGCGTCTACTGTACAGTCCGAGGAGGACGTGATTCTCGATTCGGCGGAGGAGGGTTCGCAGGAGGACGCATCCGGGACGGATACGGACACGGGAGAGCTCCTCACGATCCTTTCCCAGAGTGAGATCGAGGATCTGGTCGATCAGATTACACAGAGTGTGCAGGATGCGCAGCCTGCGGCCCAGCTTGCAGAGATGCAGAGCAGCCTCGCGGCAAAGGAGCAGGAGCTCGCCACCCTGCAGGCCTCGAAGGAGCAGGCGCTTTTAGGCTTGTCGGCGCTCGGCGTCGACACGTCGGGTGACTATGCGTCGATCGTCAGCAGCACCGATACGGTCAAGTCTGAGTTCGTCTCGCGCAAGCTGCAGCTCGACGACGGCATTGCGACGATGGATGAGACGATTGAAACTATGGCGGAGCAGCTCCAGACGATCACACAGGGCAAGGAGGCGATCGCGCTGGGCAAGGCGCAGATCAAATCCGGCAGGGAACAGCTCCAGGCGGCGAAGCAGCAGCTCCTCGCGGCGAAGGAGCAGATTGCTTCCGGCCAGAGCAGCATCCCGGAGGCGGTTGCGGCGCTGAATGCGGCGCAGATTTCCGCGACGATCGAGATGGCGGCAGGCAAGGCACAGCTCGCTTCAGGGCAGGAGGAGCTGGATGCCGCGCTCGAGCAGGTGGAGGCGCAGAAGGATGCGGCGTACGACCAGGCCGACGTGACGCAGATTATCACGGCTGATCTGGTGAAGCAGCTGCTCGCTGCGCAGAATTTCAGTATGCCGGCCGGCTATGTGACAGAGGAAGGGACGGACTTCCTCGTGCGCATTGGCGACAAATTCGACAGTACAGGGGGACTTGAGGATCTTGTGCTGCTTGACCTGCATCTGGATGGGGTCGACCCGATCAGACTGTCGGATGTCGCGGACGTCACGGTGATTGACGACAGCGACACGATCTACGCGAAGGTCAACGGGCATGAGGGCGTCATGTTTACGATGCAGAAGCAGTCGGGCTATTCGACCGGGGATGTCTCAGATAAGATCAAGGAAAAGTTCACCCAGTTAGAGGCGGAGAATGAGGACATCCACATCATCAGGCTGATGGATCAGGGCATTTATATTGATATGGTTGTGAATTCCGTGATTGAAAATATGCTCTCCGGGGCGGCGCTGGCGATCCTTGTGCTGCTGCTGTTCCTGAAGGATGTCAGGCCGACGTTCGTCATTGCGTGCTCGATCCCGATCAGCATTATGGCAGCTATCGTGCTGATGTATTTCAGCGGCATCACGCTGAATATCATCTCGCTCTCCGGGCTGGCGCTCGGCATCGGTATGCTCGTCGACAACTCGATTGTCGTCATTGAGAATATTTATCGCCTCAGGGGGCTCGGTTATACGGCGAAGCGCGCTGCCGTCGAGGGGGCAGGACAGATGGCAGGCGCGATCGCTGCCTCGACGCTGACGACAGTCTGCGTATTCCTGCCGATCGTGTTTACCGAGGGGATCACACGGCAGCTCTTTGTGGATATGGGGCTGACGATCGCGTATTCGCTGCTGGCGAGCCTTGTGATCGCGCTGACGCTCGTGCCGATGATGGGGGCAGGCCTTCTGAAAAATGTGAAGGAGAAGCGCTCGCGCTTCTTCGACTGGATCTGCCGGGGCTATGCGGCCATGCTGCGTGTGACGCTGAAGGTGAGATTCCTCGTGCTCCTGCTTGCAATCGGCCTGCTCGGGCTGTCCGCATATCTCGCAATTTCAAAGGGTACAGCCTTCATGCCGGATATGGAGAGCACGCAGGTCAGTGTGACGGTGCAGGCCCCGAAGGGCAGCACACTCGCGGAGACCGGGGCGCTATCTGACCAGGTGATCGACCGCATCCTGGTGATTCCGGATGTGACGGACGTCGGCGCAATGAACGGTTCCGGCTCCGTGATGGGCAGCCTGACAGGGGGCAGCGGCCAGAGCGCGAATGAGCAGGTGTCGATGTACGTCCTGCTCGATGAGGACAAGACCATCACAAACGAGGAACTGGCGGAACAGATCCTGGGGCAGACGGCTGACTTGGATTGCGACGTGACCGTCGACACATCGACGATGGATCTGAGCGCCCTCGGCGGAAGCGGGATTTCCGTACAGATCAAGGGACGTGATCTCGATCAGCTGAAATCGATGGCCGGGGAGATCGCAGAGCTCGTGAAGGGCGTGGAGGGGACGAAAAATGTCTCTGACGGCATTGAGGAGAAGACGCTGGAGCTGCGCCTCGTCGTGGACAAGGAAAAGGCGATCAGCTATCAGCTCACGACGGCGCAGATTTACCAGTTCCTGCAGCAGAAGCTTGCGGATGCCACGAGTGCGACGACGCTCTCGACGCTGTCGCAGGATTATTCGGTCATAGTCGTAAGCGATACAGATGAAACCCTGACGCGGGAAAAGATAAAAAGGCTGAAAATCACCGGCAAAAATGAGGAGAACCAGGATGTCGAGGTGCCGCTCTCAAGGCTCGTGGAATTCCAGGATACGGAGGGCTTCTCGTCTATCAACCGTGAAGCGCAGACGAGATACGTCACTGTGACTGCGGAGATCGAGGACGGCAGCAATATCGGCCTTGTCGCTTCGGATGTCGAGGCTGCGCTTGCGGGATATGAGGCGCCGGAGGGCTACAGCATCGAGATGACAGGCGAGGATGAGACAATCAATGAGGCGATGGGGCAGGTGGTCAAGATGCTTGCGCTGGCAGTTGTTTTCATGTACCTGATCATGGTCGCGCAGTTCCAGTCGCTGCTTTCACCGTTTATCGTCATGTTCACGATCCCGCTGGCCTTTACGGGCGGCCTGTTCGCCCTGTACCTGACGGACAATCCGGTCAGCGTCATCGCAATGATCGGCTTCGTGATGTTGTCCGGCATCATCGTCAACAACGGCATCGTGCTGGTCGACTATATCAACCAGCTCCGCCGCGAAGGCATGGAGAAGCGTGACGCGATTGTCGAGGCCGGCCGCACACGCCTGCGTCCGATCATCATGACAGCGCTGACGACGATTCTCGGCCTGCTCACGATGGCACTCGGGGTCGGTATGGGAGCGGATATGGTGCAGCCGATGGCGATCGTCACGATCGGCGGGCTGACCTATGGTACGCTGCTGACGCTGTTTGTTGTGCCGTGTATTTATGATATTTTCAACAGAAAGAAAAGTATGGTGGAATAGCGAAAGGATTTTTATGCTGGAGATATTATTTGATTGTATCCTGGACGCACTGAAGGTGCTGCCGTTTCTGTTTTTGTCGTATCTCGTCGTGGAGTACGCGGAGCACAGGATGAGCGGGCGCACGAAGCAGATGATATACAGCGCCGGGAAGGCCGGACCGCTCATCGGGAGCCTGGTGGGGATCCTGCCCCAGTGTGGGTTCTCGGCAGCCACGGCAGGCCTGTACGCGGGAGGAATGGTGTCTCCCGGTACAGTGATCGCTGTCTTTTTGTCGACATCGGATGAGATGCTGCCAATCATGGTATCGGAAGGCATTGCTGCGGGAATCATAGGCAAGGTGCTGCTGTGTAAGGTGGCTGCGGGTACGGTGATCGGCCTGCTTGTTGACCTGGCGGCTGAGGCCATCTATGGGAAACGCAGCGCTATGCCGGAGCATCCGCATATGTGCGAGCATGACCACTGCGGCTGCGGCCAGCATGGCATTGTCCGTTCCGCAGCCAGCCATACGGTGCGCACAGCCTTGTTTCTGTTTGTGATATCACTTGTGATCGCTTTTGCGATGGACTGGTTAGACGTGTCGGGCGTCTCCCACGGCATCCTTCATGTGCCGGTGCTCGGGGAGGCGATCGCGGCGCTGGTCGGCCTGATTCCGAACTGTGCCGCCTCGGTACTGGTCACTGAGTTGTATCTCGAAAACATGATCGCCGCCGGGCCGCTGCTGGCCGGACTATTGTGCGGGGCCGGGACCGGCCTGCTTGTACTCTACCGTGAGAACCGCAGCGTGAAGCAGAATGTCGCGCTGACCGCGATACTGTACGTCACAGGTACGTTGGCGGGGCTGCTGATCGGGAGACTGGGTATTTTCTGAGACAACAAAATGAAAGAGAAAAAAGGAGAGAATTATGGACTGCTTAGTACGCGCTACAGCCGCGGATCATCAGATCCGCGCCTTTGCCGCAACGACAAAAGAAACCGTGGAGACAGCGCGCCGCTACCACAATACGAGCCCGGTCGCGACGGCCGCGCTTGGACGCCTGCTGACTGCGGGCGCGATGATGGGCGCGATGATGAAGGGCGAGCGGGATATCATGACGCTGCAGATCAAAGGCGACGGTCCGATCGGCGGCATTACGGTCACGGCGGATTCGGCTGCCTGCGTCAAAGGCTACGTGCAGAATCCGTCCGTCATGATCCATGCGAATGAAAAAGGCAAGCTCGATGTCGGCAGGGCGGTCGGCGCGGGCATCCTGAATGTGATTAAGGATATGGCGCTCAAGGAGCCGTACATCGGGCAGTGTGAGCTGCAGACCGGCGAGATCGGGGATGACTTGACTTATTATTTTGCAGTCTCGGAGCAGGTGCCGTCGTCGGTTGGGCTCGGCGTCCTGATGGAGAAAAACAACACAGTGCGCCAGGCCGGAGGCTTTATCATCCAGCTCATGCCGTTCACGTCGGAGGAGATCGTGGACCGTCTCGAGAATAAGCTTGCCGGGATGACATCAGTGACCTCGATGCTCGACGCAGGGATGACGCCGGGGCAGCTTCTCGACGAGCTGCTCGGTGAGTTCGGCGTGGAGATCACGGATACGATGCCGGTCCGGTATCGGTGCGGCTGCTCGAAGGAGCGCATCGAGCGCGCCCTCATCAGCATCGGGAAAAAGGATCTGCAGGAGATGATCGACGACGGGGAGCCGATCGAGGTGGGCTGCCAGTTCTGTAATAAGAAGTATCAGGTAACGGTTGACGAGCTGAAGGAGCTGCTGCGCAGGAGCAGCCGTTGAAAAGAAAGCAATGTCCGGGCATTTATAAGAGAAAAGGGTAAGGATTCAGGGAAAATGAGGCGACAGCCTGGGGCCTTTCGTTACTATTCACGGCCCCTCCGCCCTGCAAGCCACAGACCGCCTTCTTCGAAGGCTATATGCCGCTTCGCGTCATATGTCTGAGGCTGTAGGGGGAGGCTCCTGCTTCACAGCCAGCTTTGAAATAGATATACAGCCTCTTACGTGCAAGCACGACGAGTCTGTATATCTATTTCAAAACGGCCGTGAATAGTAACGGCCTTTCAGATATTTGCAAATTGTGGGGGTTGAAAAATATGAAAGACGGTTTTATCAAGGCCGCGGTCCTGACGCCGGAGATCCGTGTCGCGGACTGCACGTATAATATGATGCAGATTTGTATGCTGATCGATGAGGCAGCTCAGGCAAAGGTGAAGCTGATGGTGTTCCCGGAGCTCTGCATCACAGGCTATACGTGTGCGGATCTGTTCTGGCAGGAGCGGCTGCTCGCGGAGGCGCGTCACGCACTGGATCAGATCATTGCGCATACAGAGGGGAAGGATGCGCTCGTCTTTGTCGGTCTCCCATGGGAGAAAAACGGCAAGCTCTACAATGTCGCGGCGGCCGTCAGCGGCGGACGTCTGCTCGGCCTGGTGCCGAAGCATTTCCTGCCAAATTATAATGAATTCTATGAAGCGCGCCATTTTACGCCGGGAGAGGGCACGGTTGAGTGGGTAAAATCCGAGGGGCAGGAGATACCGTTCGGCATGAATCTGTTGTTTTGCAGCGATGCGCCGGAGGGGCTCTGCGTCGCGGCGGAGCTCTGCGAGGATCTCTGGGCGGCTGACCCGCCCAGCACGGCGCACGCGCTGGCCGGGGCGAATGTGATTGTGAACCTCTCGGCGAGCGACGAGGCCACCGGCAAAAGCCTTTACCGGGAGTCGCTTATAGCCAGCCAGTCCGCGCGGCTCCTGTGCGGCTACCTGTACGCGAGCGCCGGGGAGGGGGAGTCGACGCAGGATCTCGTCTTCGGCGGGCACAGCCTGATTGCGGAGAACGGCCACATCCTTGCGCAGTCGCCGCGTTTCTCATGTGGGATGGCCTGTTCAGAGCTGGATATCAGCAGGCTCCGCGCAGAGCGACGGCGCATGACGACGTTCCAGCCGTCCGGCGCACGGGAGTATGAGAGGGTGCGTTTCCATCTGGAGAATGAGAAGACGGAGCTGACACGGCAGTTTGACCCGGCTCCGTTTGTGCCGTCCGGCCAACTGGACAGGGAGAAGCGCTGTGAGGAGATTTTGATGATCCAGGCGCTCGGCCTGAAAAAGCGGCTGCAGCATACTGGCTCAAAATGCGCAGTCGTCGGGATATCGGGTGGCCTCGACTCGACGCTGGCGCTGCTCGTCATGACGAAGGCTTACGATATGCTTGGCCTGCCTCGAGGGCAGATGACCGCAGTGACGATGCCGGGCTTTGGCACGACCGATCGCACGTACCACAATGCGTGTGAGCTGACGCACAGGCTGGGTGCGACGCTGCTCGAGGTCGATATCCGCGCCGCTGTGAACCGCCATTTTGAGGACATCGGCCAGGATCCGTCGGTGCATGACGTCACCTATGAAAACTGCCAGGCGCGGGAGCGGACGCAGGTGCTCATGGACATTGCGAACAAGAACGGCGGCATGGTGATCGGCACGGGCGATATGTCGGAGCTGGCGCTCGGCTGGTCGACGTACAACGGCGACCATATGTCCATGTACGGAGTCAACTGTTCCGTTCCCAAGACACTGGTGCGCCATCTGGTGCGCTACTACGCCGATACCTGCAAAGATGAAGCGATCAGCCAGATTCTCTATGACGTGCTCGACACGCCGGTGAGCCCTGAGCTGCTGCCGCCGAAGGATGGCCGGATCTCGCAGAAGACCGAGGATCTCGTCGGCCCGTACGAGCTGCACGATTTCTTCCTGTATTACCTGCTGCGGTTTGGCTATTCCCCGGCGAAAATATACCGTGTCGCGCGGCTGGCCTTTGCCGGGGCCTATGAGGATGCAGTGATTCTGAAGTGGCTCAAAACGTTCTACCGGCGCTTTTTCTCACAGCAGTTCAAGCGCTCCTGCGTGCCGGACGGCCCGAAGGTCGGCAGCGTCGCGCTTTCACCACGCGGTGACCTTCGTATGCCAAGCGACGCCTGCGTGCGGGTCTGGATGGACGAGCTGGAGACACTTAGCGTCTGAATGTATAGGAAACAACATAAATAATGTCGTTTCCTATAACTTATGAATGACCAGAACGGCAATTCCCCGGTTCTGTTCGGTCAAAAAGCAGAATCGGCATACGGGGTGTGGTGTCAGCCATACTCCGTATATTCCTGCTCAAACATCGCATACTCTGAAAGTGCCGGAAACAGCGTGCTTCCATTGTCATAGATCGGAGAAACCGTAACGGAACCATTAATATAGGAAAAGTTTCCCGATATTGTGGGTATAAGGCTGACAAACTCAGAATGAAACTATCGTTTTGCTATTATAAGAGAGGGGCACAAAAGAGAAGAAACAAATCGGAGATTTATGAAAAATTTACAGTCTGAATTGTGCTGATTGTAAAGAGATGTTATCTGTGATATGCTAAGGGTAGCTGAAAAGATTTTTCTGTTACTTGACTTTAGACAATAGGAAAGTCGGTGGAAATATGGCAGAATTGGATTTTGAGAGAGAATACGCAGATCATATTAGACAAAAAAGGCATTCTTATCAAAAAGCTTTAATAAATCATCAATAGGCCGATCAAAGCTCAAATTTGAGCGATGGAGATGATTCCTATGCAGCGACAATATACCATTACATTCACGGACAGCCGGACAAGGCTGAAGGTTGAAGAAGGAACTACTATTTTGCAGGCGCAGCTTCTGGCAGGGCGGACGCCGGACGCGCCCTGCGGCGGGAGGGGTGCCTGCGGGAAATGCAAGGTGTTAGCCAACGGAGAGCCTCTGCTGGCGTGCCAGGCCAGAATCGACCGGGATATGACGGTGACTCCGATCTCAGCTGAAACAGAAGCCGCACAGATCCTGATGACGAGAAGCAGGCGAGAGGCCGTGTTCGCTCCAGCGGCCTTCCCGGCAGAGCCGGAAAGGCCGCTGCTGGGCGCTGTGGATATTGGGACAACGACCGTAGTGGCCTGCCTGATGGACGGGACTGACGGGCGGCTGCTGGGGATGCAAAGTATGCTGAATCCCCAGAGGAAATACGGCGCGGATGTGGTCAGCCGCTGCAGCTACGCCATGGAAAACGGCAGCCAGTATCTGAGCGGCTGTATCCGGGAGGCAGTAAACACCCTGATCCGGGAGCTTGCCGGGCAGTGCGGGCGGTCTGCCCGGGACGTGATGCGTATTGTGCTGGCAGGGAATACCGGTATGCATCACCTGTTCCTGGAATTGCCTGTGGAGAAGCTGGCGCTGGCCCCCTACGAACCGTACGCAAAGGAAGCCTGGCGTGAGAAGGCGGCGGACTACGGGATACGGATCCATCCGGAAGGGGAGATCTGCTGGCTGCCGTGCATCGGAGGCTTTGTCGGGGCGGACACGACAGGCTGCCTGCTGGCGGCCGGGATGGACGAGCAGGTCCCCATGACGCTGCTGGTAGATATCGGCACGAACGGCGAGATGGTGCTGGGCAACCGGGACAGCCTGCTGGCCTGTTCCACTGCGGCCGGCCCTGCCTTTGAGGGGGCAAAGATCACCTGTGGGATGAGAGGCAGCGCCGGAGCCATCGACCGGGTCTTCCCTCTGCTTGCGGATAAAGCTTTCCAAAGCGGAGCTGAAAGATACAGGCCGGCGCAGAACGGGAACCTCATGTACCATACCATTGGGAATGGCGCCCCGAAAGGGATCTGCGGCTCCGGCCTGCTCGATGCGGCCGCCTGTCTGCTGCGGACGGGTCTGCTCGATGAGACCGGGCATCTTGCGGAGACGTGCTATTTCTCGGAGGACGTATTCCTGAACCAGAAGGACATCCGCGAGCTGCAGCTGGCGAAGGCCGCCATTGCCGCAGGAATCAAGATTCTCTGTATGCGCCGGGGCATTGAAGTGTCCGATATCCGGCAGGTACTGCTGGCGGGAGCCTTCGGCAATTATCTGGATCCGGACAGTGCCTGTGCCATCGGCCTGTTGCCCCGGGAACTGTCCGGGAGGATTCTTCCAATCGGGAACGCGGCCTGCGAGGGGGCACAGCTTGCGGTACAAAGCGAAGCAGAATTTGAACGGGCCGCCCGCATCGCAGACAGCACGGGATTCATTGAGCTTGCGGCGGATGCCGGATTCCAGGATATCTACATCGACGAACTGGAATTCCCTGTATAAGGCACTGCCGCGGATTCTACAGGAGGTGACTATTGTGAATATGAAGGAAGCAGCTGCCCTTGCCCTGGAATCCGGCTTTTCCTGTGCGGCCTGCTTGGATGTGTCGTCCATCACCCTGCTGGACGAGGTGCGGGATATGTGCAGCGCAAATACCTGCGGACAGTATGGGAAAAACTGGGCCTGTCCCCCGGCCTGCGGGGAACTGGCGGAACTGCGGCAGCAGGTGGGACGTTACCGGGAGGGCATCCTGGTCCAGACCGTAGGCGAGGTGGAGGACAGCATGGATTTTGAGGCAATGATGGAGATCGAGGCGGAGCATAAATCCCACTTCAATACAGCAGCGCGGCGTCTGAAAGAGATTTTCCCCGGCCTGCTGGCGCTTGGCGCCGGCTGCTGTACCATCTGCGGCCAGTGCACATATCCGGACCAGCCGTGCCGTTTCCCTGGGAAAAGAGTCTCCTCTATGGAGGCATACGGCATCCTTGTCAACGACCTGTGCAAGAAGAACCATCTCGCCTACTACTATGGCACGGACCGGATTGCCTACACTTCCTGCTATCTGCTGGTGTGATGCTGCTCCTCCCGCTTTTCTTCCTCATCCATCAGCCGGAAGGAAAGCAGCAGGTAAAGCAGCTCATCCGGGTCAGACAGATCACTTTTCAGGACTTTGCGGATGCGGTCCAGGCGGTACAGAAGCGTGCTTCGGTGGATGTACAGGTCCTGGGCCGTTTTTGTCGCGCTCTGGTTGTTTTCGAGATAACGGCGCAGCGTCCGATACAGCTCGGATCCGCTGTTTTCATCCTGATATTTCAGCTGCAGCAGCCGTTCATGGCAGACCATATACGCAGGCAGCCGTCTGGTCATCTGTTCCATAAAATAAGGCATCGCAATATCATTAAAATGATGGATCCAGGCTGTCGGATGCCTGCTGACGCCAAGCTCCATCGTGATTTTGGCCTGCTGGTACTGCCGGTAGAAATTAAAATGGCCCATCATGGTGCGGCTGTAGCTGGCGATGAGGAGGTTATCCCGGATAAATCCCGCCAGCTTCTGGGTAATCGTATCCGCGGACAGCGGCGTGAGATCCAGATTCATGAATACGACGATATTCCCCTGGTGCTCTATGGCGCACGATTCCGGGATCGTATTCTCGACGTAGCTGCAGATTGATTTGAGCGTGAGGCTTTTCCAGTCCGGCGTCCCGGTCTGGATCAGGATGCACTGGTAATAATGGCTGACCATCCAGCCGCAGGCAGTCAGCTCTTGGCTGATCGCTACGTAATCCGCCTTGGGATTGGTCAGGAGCTCGTGGAAAATATGGCCAGGTGAGCGGCTGCTCTGTCCCGCAAGCATAGAAGAGCTGATGATCCGGGCGGCATTCTGCGCCAGGAATTCCGCCAGGAAGCCGATCGTGTCATCAAGAGGCATGAAGCCGGGGCTGACCAGCAGCCGATAAGCAGTTTTCCCGTAGAGCCGGATGTTGACGCACAGCGAAGGCTCCGCATATTCGTTGCCGGGATAATAGAAATATCCTTTTTTGTCCGCGGCCTTCTCATAATTCACATCATTTTTCAGGGCGTTGACGACCGGCAGTGTCTCCTCGCTGGAGCCGAAAACAGAGTCTTTCAGATTTTCCAGATAAAATCCGACCGAACCTATAATGGTAAAATCCATGCCGATGATAATCATCGGGTTCCTGATGGCCTCCGCGGAAATCTCCAGGAGCCGCTGCACGGAGGAGGCGGAATTCATCAGCTGGAAAATATTCTGCTGCCATTCATTGTACGTCTGGTATATTTCTTGAATGACCTGGAAGATCCAGGCCGGGGGCGCATCCGATTCGATCATGCAGACATTGGGATATTTCAAGAGGGCGGCACCGGGACGGATGCCTGCGAACAGGAGCAGCACGTTGTCCAGGTCATGCTCCCTCCACACGAAATCCGTCTCATCAATCACATAGATCAGGTTTTCCTTCAGGGGAAGCCCTTTCTGGTACAGGACAGGATATTTCAGGCAGGGCTCGGCGGAAAGCTGCGCAGAAGTCTTCAGGGGAAAATGCTGCCGCAGGAGCCGGACAATCAATTTAGCGGAAAGATTCATGGAAATGCCCCCATTCAAATAAAAATCCCTTTTCATTTATTATAAGAGAAAAGGCCGGAATTGCAAGTGATTTTGTCAAACGGGCAATCTGAAAAGGCGCTTTTTTTGTAAAATATTCATAATACAAAATGTAGGAAATACAGTTGTATTATAGTCTGTTCTGTTGATAGCATTCAGGAAATCCCTCATGCTATACTTCTGGAAAAGGAGGTTGGAAAGCATGATCATTATTGGTGAAAAGATAAATGGCTCCATCCCCTCTGTTGCGGATGCCATCGCAAGGCGGGACAGCGAATTTATCAAAAACAGGGCAAAGATGCAGGCGGAGGCCGGCGCGACGTTTATTGACTGCTGCGCATCCGTCCCGGAGGCAGAAGAGCCGGAGACGCTCAAATGGATGATTGACTGCATCCAGGAGGCCACGGATCTCCCGATCTCGCTGGACAGTCCCAGCGCAGACGTGCTGGCGCAGGTATTCCCTTACTGCAAGAGGCCGGGCCTGATCAATTCCGTGTCCGGCGAGGGGAACAAGATTGACACGATTTTCCCGGTGATCGCGGACACCAAATGGCAGGTCATCTGCCTGCTCTCTGATGATACCGGCATCCCGAAATCAGCGGCGGACCGGCTGAGAGTATTTGACCACATTATGGAAAAGGCGAAGGAGTACGGGATCAAGCCGAACCGGCTCCATATCGATCCTCTTGTTGAGATGCTGTGCACCTCCGAGGACGGCATCGCCATGAACGTGGAGGTCATCAGCACGGTCCGGGAGCAGTACCCGAACATCCATATTACGGCGGCGGTGAGCAACATTTCGTTCAATCTGCCGGTCCGCAAGATGATTAATCTGGGCTTTACCGTGCTGGCCATGAATGCGGGTCTGGACAGCGCGATCCTGGATCCGACGAACCGGGACATGATGGGCGTGATCTACGCCACAGAAGCTCTCCTTGGCAGGGATGATTACTGCATGGAATACATCGGGGCGTATCGGGACGGCCTGTTCGGGCCGAAGAAATAAGTTCAGGCGGAACCTGGAAATCAAACAGAGAACCAAACAGAAAGCAAGGAGGATGTAAAATGGCAGGTATTGATGAGGTTTACAATCTGGTAGAACGCGGAAAATCCAAGCTGATTGCGGCAGCGGTACAGGATGCGCTCGATGAAGGCTGTGAAGCCACGGACATTTTGAACAGCGGCATGATTAAGGCGATGGACACGGTAGGCGAGAAGTTTAAGAACGGTGAGATTTTCGTGCCCGAGATGCTGATTGCGGCAAAGACCATGAAGAAGGGTGTGGAGGTGCTGAAGCCGCATCTCGCAACCGGGGCAGCAGGAGTGCTTGGCAAGGTCATTATCGGCACGGTAGCCGGGGATCTGCATGACATCGGGAAGAATCTCGTCATCATGATGCTGGAATCCGCGGGGTTTGAGGTGATCGACCTGGGCGTGGATGTGCCGAAGGAGAAGTTCATAGAGACTTACGAGGCGAACCCGGATACAAAGATCATCGGCTGCTCCGCATTGCTGACGACGACAATGCCCGCCCTGAAGGACACAGTGGAGCTGATCAACGAGCAGCCCTTCCGGGGGAAGGTAAAGGTTATGGTGGGCGGCGCTCCCATCACACAGGATTTCGCGGATTCGATCGGGGCTGACGCCTACACGGAGGATGCGGCTTCCTGCGCGAAGAGGGCGAAAGAGCTGGTGGCATGACAAACGCAAAAGAAAGGAGCGGCCTGTTATGATGACTGCAAGAGAAAATATGGACGCCGTGATAAGGGGCGGCAATCCGGAGCGCTTCGCGAATAACTACGAGGCGATCCAGCTTCTGTTCCATCCTTTTTTTCTACATAATCCGTCCCCGGCAAAGGGAGAAGAAAATGTAGTGGATGCCTGGGGCGTGACAAACAGCTTCCCGGCGAACACTCCGGGGGCTTTCCCGGTACATACGCCGGACAAGATTGTAATCAAGGATTTTGAGTGCTGGCAGGACTACCTCCACGCTCCGTCCCTGAAGTTCACCCAGGACGAATGGGCGCTGTTCAAAGCGCAGTATGACGCGGTGGACACGTCGCAGAGCTACAAGGGGGCGTTCATCGCGCCCGGCATCTTCGAGCGTATGCATCACTGCGGCGGGATGGAAAATGCGATGATGGCATTTTATGAGTGCGAGGACGAGGTGCACGACCTGATCAAATACATCACCGAGTGGGAGCTGGAGCTGGCTGAGGGCATCTGCAGCAATTTAAAGCCGGACGCCGTATTCCATCATGACGACTGGGGCAGCATGAAGAGCACCTTCATGAGCGTGGGGATGTTCGAGGAGTTCTTCCTGGATGCATATAAGGAAATTTACAAATATTATCACGAACACGGATGCAAATATGTATTCCATCATTCGGACAGCTACTGCGCGACGCTCGTCCCAGACATGATTGAGATGGGCATCGACGTATGGCAGGGCTGTACCAGCACCAACGACATCCCGGCTCTGGTAAAGAAGTATGGCGACAAAATCACGTTTATGGGCGGCTTCGACGGAGCAATGGTAGACCGTGAGGATGCCACGCCGCAGATGGTGAAGGAACTCGTATACAAGATGCTGGATGACGTGGGTACCCCGAAGGGCTTCATCCCCTGCATCGCGCAGGGCGGCCCCGGTTCCGTCTATCCGGACATCTATCAGTGGCTGGTGGACGCGATCGACCAGTACAGCGTTGAGAAGCTGGGCGTGAAAAAAGAAGAGATCACGCGGCTCCCGCTGCAGATTATGTTCTGAGGCATCGGGCTGAATTGCAAAACAGATGCCCACCCTGTGAATAATAACATCATCAGGTGTAGTTCAGCCAGAATGCCTTGACAAATCAGGTTCAGATGGTATAATGGCGACAGAAATCAGAAACAGAATCCAACGCGTTGATGAGACGAGTAGAGTGCGGAAGCATCCCAGAGAGAGGGCGCTTGCTGAGAACCCTTATGCCGAACCATTTGAACACTACCTCTGAGCGGCCCCAATCCGGCCCGGTGACCCCGTTATCGTCGAATGAGTGGTTTTGCGCGACAGGCCGTGACGCGGCCTGCAGAACAGGCAGGGTGGAACCGCGAGTAATGAGAATTACCCGTCCCTCGCAGTCTTTGACGGACTGCGGGGGATTTTTTCATCCATCGAATCCATCTGACGCGTTGCAAACGAAAGGAGAATTCTATGAAGGACAAGGTAAAAGCGTTTTTTCTGTCGAATTGGAGCCTGAGCGAGAAGAGCCTGCTCCTGGCGGATGTGCTGCTGTTCGGCATCCTGGCCGGATGGCTGACGTCGCCGTTGAAGAACGGCTGGAGTGTTCTCAGCAACAATTTCCGCAATTTCAAAACGAATGCAAATGGCGGCGCAGATGAAGAGGAAAGCGAGGGAGAAGCATGATTATCACACTGAAGGACGGATCTAAGAGAGAATACGCACAGCCGATGTCGGTGATCGACATCGCGAAGGATATCAGCGAGGGTCTGGCGCGTGTCGCGACAGCCGGTGAGCTGAACGGCGAGACCGTGGATCTGAGGACGGTCGTCGACCAGGATGCGGAGCTCAGCATCCTGACCTTTGACAGCCCGGAGGGTGCGGCGGCGTTCCGCCATACGACATCCCACATTATGGCGCAGGCGATCAAGCGCCTTTACCCGGATGTGAAGCTGGCGATCGGACCGTCGATCGCGGAGGGCTTTTACTATGATATCGACAGCGAGGCGCAGGTGACGCCGGAGGATCTGGAGAAGATCGAGGCTGAGATGAAGAAGATCGTCAAGGAAGGGTATGAGATTACCCGCTTCACGAAGCCGAGGGATGAGGCGATTGCCTATTTTAAAGAAAAAAACGAGCCGTACAAGGTAGAGCTGATCGAGGATCTGCCGGAGGACGCCGAGATCAGCTTCTATCAGCAGGGTGAGTTCGTTGACCTGTGCGCAGGCCCGCACCTGATGACAACGAAGCCGGTCAAGGCATTCAAGCTCACGAGCATTGCAGGCGCTTACTGGCGCGGCAGCGAGAAGAACAAGATGCTGACCAGGATTTACGGCACTTCTTATACGAAAAAAGCGGATCTTGAGGAGTACCTGGCCCGCCTCGAGGAGGCGAAGAAGCGCGACCACAGGAAGCTCGGCAAGCAGCTCGGCCTGTTCATGCTGCGCGACGAGGGTCCGGGCTTCCCGTTCTTCCTGCCGAAGGGCATGGTGCTCAAGAACACGCTGCTTGACTACTGGAGAGAGATCCACAGGAAGGCAGGATATGTCGAGATCTCGACGCCGATCCTGCTGAACCGCCAGCTCTGGGAGACCTCGGGACACTGGGACCATTACCGTGAGAACATGTACACAACCGTGATCGACGATACGGACTTCGCGATCAAGCCGATGAACTGCCCGGGCGGCATCCTCGTCTACCAGTCGGAGCCGCGCTCCTACCGCGACCTGCCGCTGCGCATGGGTGAGATCGGCCTCGTACACCGCCATGAGAAATCCGGCCAGCTCCACGGCCTGATGCGCGTGCGCTGCTTCAACCAGGACGATGCGCACATTTTCATGATGCCGGAGCAGATCCGCGATGAGATCAAGGGCGTCGTGAAGCTGATCGACGAGGTCTACCAGCTCTTCGGGTTCAAATATCATGTCGAGCTGTCGACACGCCCGGAGAATTCGATGGGCAGCGATGAGGACTGGGAGATGGCGACCGACGGCCTGCGCAGTGCGCTTGACGACCTTGGCCTGGACTATGTGGTCAACGAAGGGGACGGCGCATTCTACGGCCCGAAGATCGATTTCCATCTCGAGGACTCGCTCGGCAGGACCTGGCAGTGCGGCACGATCCAGCTCGATTTCCAGCTCCCGCTGCGCTTCAACTGTGAGTACATCGGCGCTGACGGCGAGAAGCACCGCCCGATCATGATCCACCGTGTGGTGTTCGGCTCGATTGAACGCTTTATCGGTATCCTGATCGAGCATTTCGCGGGCGCGTTCCCGACCTGGCTGTCGCCGGAGCAGGTGCGTGTGCTGCCGATTTCCGACAAATATCTGGACTATGCGAACCAGGTGAACGCGAAGCTGAACGACGCGGGTATCCGTTCCGAGGTGGACACGCGCGCGGAGAAGATCGGCTACAAGATCCGCGAGGCCCAGCTG
>CAYRKA010000032.1:0-9913 GCA_964424785.1 uncultured Lachnospiraceae bacterium
TATGAGATAAAATCGGTATCAGGTAGTCGGGGCTGATATTCTCCTCAAAGGTTTCATTCAGCCTGGGATTGGTTTCAAAATTAAAATACGCCACATTGTCATAGTGTGTGCGCCCGAACTCCAGAATGGAATAGGTCTTGCCGACCTGCCTCGCTCCCTGCAAAATCAGGGGCTTGCGGTGTTTGCTGTCTTTCCAGGCTTCTAAATAGCGCATGATTTTCCTATACATAAGCATAACGAAGTTTACTTCGCTTTCCCCCTTTAAAAGATGTTATCCACAGTATAGCGGGTAAACGTGCAAAAATCAACGAATTATTCTTAGATTTTTGCGCTGAATTACATGAATATAGGATTGCTGTCAGACGCCGTTGCCGTCCTCCACGTCCGACTCCTTCGCTATCCTCTCCCATGCCTCATCCTTCGTAAGCTCCGGCAGCCTCCTTTCGCACATACCCGGAAGCTTCCGATCGAAGCCGCACACATCCGCGCAGGCACAGTAATCGCAGGCGCTGCCGCTCCTGTCCGCAACCGGCTTCACCTCAATATCGCCCGACAGGATCTGTTCTCCCATCCGCACGAGACGGTTTGCCACGAAGCCTGACAGCTGCCCGAACTGCTCCGTCGATGCCGTACTGGAGTATGCCTTCAGCTCCCCGTTCTTTTTGAGCCCGGCCGGGATCACGAGGGAATCTCCATCCATCCCGCGGTCAAGCATCCGCAGGATCTCCCGGTCATCATTGACCACGCCGTCCGGCCGCATCTTTTTCAGCAGCTTCTCCTGCTGCTCCTCGTCCGTCGCATCCGCCTCGCGCTCCAGCACCGGATCCTGCATCCTGTAATAAAAAATCCCGGCAGGAACCACCTTTTTCCCGCTATGCAGGCGGCCCTCCATCTCGAGCGCGGCATTCAGGTAGACGACAAGCTGCAGCTGCAGCCCATAATATAAGGAAACAGGGTCAAACTCTGTCATCCCGGACTTGTAATCGATAATTTTCACATAGACTGTGTCCGGATCCTCCGCCGTATCGATCCGGTCAATCCGTCCCTGCAGGCGGATGCGCCCGTTCTCTCCGAAACGCACATTGACCGCCTCCAGGTCTCCTACATCCGCGAACGACACCTCAAACCCGGCAGGCCGGAAGCTCCCTGCCCGGATCTGTTCATGCAACGCCCAGGCCGTGCGGCAGAGGATCCGCTTCAGCCTCCGAACCGTATACTCAGCACGCGCACCCGCATGGAACACGCCGCCTCCATACGCCTGAGCCGCCTCATCGACACAGCGCCCCATCAATTCTTCCTGCTCCTGCCGCGTGACAGACGCCCAGTCACGTTTCCCCTTCTGAAGCTGCCTCGAATAAAGCTCCATCGACCTGTGGAACAAAATGCCGAGATCCGTCGGACGCACCCCGTACAGCTCCCGTTCCCCGAGCCGCAGGCCATAGATCACAAAATGGGAAAATGCGCACGACGCGAACTGCTCCAGACGCGTCACGCTGTTCGTCATCGTCTCCCCGTACAGCGCCTTTGACGTGGCATAGGTGAGACGCTCATGCCCCGCGTGCGCAAAGGCAGCCTGCGCGAGCGTCCGCACACGTTCACAATACGTGTCGTCCTGCAAATACATACGGTACAGCTCCAGCCAGGGCTGCTCCGCCTCACCCGCACGCACTTTTTCAAAACCACGTGTCAGGTACAGCAGCCCATTCTCCTTTGAACTGACCTGCGCAGCCGCCGTCCCCGACGGCGCTTCAAAATGCTGCTCGAGCTTCGGGAACATCCTGCGCACCGCCGCGACGAGATACGACGGGCGCATCGCGGTCCCATCCCCGCTGCCGGCACACCACGACAGGTACAGCCGTCTCTCCGGCTTCGTCAGGTTCTGATACAAATAAAAACGCTGTATGTAGCTGTTCTCACGCGCGGACGGCGCAAGCTCAATCCCGGTCTGGCGCAGCAGCTCGCGCTCCATATCCGAGACGATACCGCCGCTGTCCCCACTCGCCGGAACCCAACCGTCGTTCAGCCCGAGGAAAAACAGGTACTTCACATGTGAAAGCCGCGACCGCTCAATGTCGCCCACCTGCACCTGGTCGATGCCCGGCGGAATGATGCCTACCCGCGCATCGTCAAAGCCCGCGTCGAGAATCTCCGAAAACTCATGGCAGCTCACCTGCTCCTCCCCGAGCAGCTCCACCATCTCATCGACCAGCCCGATCAGGATCGCATAGATCTGGCTGTACTCCTTTGCCTCCTCACGCGCGCCCTGCGACTCCAGCTCCTGCTCGCGGTCCTTGAGCTGCTGCTGCACGCCGCAGGCCTCCAGGAGCGCGCATAGCGCCTCCGCACGCTCCAGGAGCGGCAGCAACTTCTGCCGCATCTTCCGCGCGAACGGGCCGAGCTTCTCCATCACCTGCGCCCGGTACTCATTGCACGCAGCCAGTCCCTCCGGCGTCACTGAATCAGGGCGGTACTCCCACTCGCTCTCCCAGCGCCCGAATCCGCGCACGCCAGACGCCAGCACATAGTTTTCGAGGCGGTCCGTCTGCTCCGGCAGGAGTCCCGCCATCCCGGTGCGCAGCACGCGGAACACGCTCTCACAGGAAAAATCCTTCTCCACGACAAGCAGCGCGCCGCGCACAAATTCCAGGCATGGGTTCAGGCGGATGTGGCGCGTCTCATCGAGGAAAAACGGAACCTCATACATTGGAAAAATCTTCCTGACAAAATTATCATACTCGGACAGGTTCCCTGCAATCACGGCAATGTCCCGGTACCTGCAGCCTTCCCCGCGCACGAGGGCGCAGATGCTGCGCGCCGCGAAATGCACTTCCTCAGCCGGAGTCTGTGAAACGTGCAGCGACAGCTCCCGCGGTTCGTCAAGGAAGACCTTCTGGACCGGGCGGAACAGGTTCTGTTCCAGATGGTACAGGGCGCTGCCGCGTGCGAAGCGCGGGCTGCCGTCCCGACCCAGAATAATCGGAGGAAGGAACGCAGCACCATCCGGCCTCCGCTCTGTATTCCCGTCATCCGCCCTCCGCGCCCACCCGCGCCTCACGGCATCCGACACTGCCTTGATCAGCTTCCGGCTCGGCGCGAACAGCTCATGCTCGCGGATCTCCCCATAGAAAGATTCCCGCGCATCGATCGTCACTGTCATCAGCATTTGCGGCGAGAGCGAGGCCAGCACCTCGAGCACATGAAGCTGCGACGGCGTAAAGCCAACGAATCCGTCAAACGCGAGCGTACTGCTCCGCAGGAGTCTGGAACGCGGCGCGACCGCGCACAGCACGTCGAGCAGCTCCTCCGGCTTCATGAACCGATCCCTCTGGTACGCAAGGAACGCATTGTAAAGCAGGCGGATATCCGCGAGCTTCGCGTGCAGGAGCGGCCTGTCCTCCGCGAATTCGAGCATCTGCCCAAGCTCAAAATCCGTGACCTCATACTGCATCAGCTCCGAGAGCACGGACTTGACCTCCGAGACATAGCCCGGCAGGTTCATGCGGCCGCCGAGCACCGTAAGCTTCTCCTTCTGCCCGATCGCCACCTTGCGCACCATCAGATTCTTGCCTGTCTCTGTCAGCACCGTGCGCCTGTCGGCCCCGACCTCCTCAAAAATACGGTGCGCAAGCCTCCGGAAGCTCAGCACATCGATATTCATAATCCCCTTATCCGGGTGCAGCATCACAAGCTCCTTCTGCATCTGCATCGTGAACTGCTCCGGCACAATCACCATGAAATTGCGGCCCGGGTGCTCACGCGACTCCCGGATCACACGCTCGCACAGCAGATGCGTCTTCCCGCTGCCCGATCCCCCGAAAATAAACTGAAGCGGCATACTGCCTCCTCCTTTGGATAATTCTACATTGTGCAATTTTCATCAAGCCATTTTTTCCCTGCGCCACTTTCTGCATCATACCATAAAAAGAGGGGGACATCCAGTCCCCCTTCACAAATACCGCGTTCTTATCAAAATTTGCCGCAAAAAACAGCCAGGTAAGACCCTGCGCATCACCCGGCAGACAGGCTCAGCTCCCTTCTCAGGTACTCCAGGCGCTCAGGGTGCGCTTCGCTGTGGTTCCTGGCCTCAAAATTTTCCAGTGCTTTCAGCGTGCGTTTCCGCAGGAGTGCTGTTCCTTTCTGCCGGGGCGGCATTTTTTTGGCCATCCCGTACAGAAGGCGCAGCATTTCATAAAACACATCCAGCAGCTCTGCCCCGCACCCGGCCGGAACCGCCAGGTCGGCCCCCACGACATCGTAGACCCAGGTCGTGTAGTTCTCCTCAAACAGCGGCAGGATCCACTGCTTTTGCTCCTCTGTCCGCGGAAGCGTCCGCTCCAGATCCGTAAGCTCCATCAGCACGTCCCGCAGATCCGTTATCGTGCGCAGGTTATAGTAGCTGCTCCAGAAGCGGAAGCCCAGCATCACCGGGGTCTCTGTCATCACGGCAAATGCGTAGCGGATCGCCCCCAGGAGCTCCAGGCGCTGCTCCCCTGCCACACGCTCCATCAGCGGGATCCAGACCTGAAAGGCCTGGTGGATATGCATATCGCCCGGTTTGGAGGAACGGCCGATAGTCGCTCCTTTCAGAAACAGCGCATTCACATCTTCTGGATCATAGGCGAGAATCCGCTGCGCGCACCGCGCTGCCTCGGCCAGTTTCCCGGCCTGATAGGCCTTCAGCGCTTTCTCCGTATATAATTCAATCAGCTCCTGCTCTGCGTCCTCCAAATTGCGTCCCATGGCACATTCCTCCGTCTTTCTTTACAGGCTTGCGCAGTGCTTCCCGGCTACGCGGCCTGTCGTCATCGCATTGCCCATGTTGTTGCCTGCAGACGGGCAGTTGTATGCGTTGCCGAAGCGCTGCCCCATGCAGTTGCCTACTGCGTACAGCCCCGGGATCACCGCGTCGCGCTTGCAGTTGAGCACCTGCATATCGCCGTTCACGACCAGGCCGGTGATTGTATTCAGACCGCAGTTGTACAGGCCCTTGCTGTTCTGCATCGCCACATAGAACGGACCGTTCTCGATCGCCCTCATGCAGTCAGGGCTCTTGCAGTAATCCTTATCGTCCCCGTTTGCACACAGTTCATTGTAGCGCTCCAGAGATGCCAGCGCATTCGCAACCACTTCCTCGGAGAGCCCCGCATTGCGCAGCGCTTCCTCCGCCGTATTGCCGACATACACAGTGCTCATCATCTTCATCGACTTATTGGCAATCTCCAGTCCGGTCACCTCGCCAGAGCCGACTGTCGGATCCAGCGCCTCCATGTCTCCCTGGAAAAGCTCCATGCCTTCCATGAAGCCCCAGTTCGGCGCGCCGTGATCCAGCCCTGCCCTCTGGATATACTCCATATAATCCTTGTCCATAATAGCAAAATTGCAGCTGTCCACGGTCGGCATCGGCTGATGCAGGCACTGTACCAGCGCAAGACCCGCCATCGCCTCGTTCATAAAACGCTTACCCTGGCAGTTCAGCCACAGGCACGGGGTCGTCCCCCACGGCCCAAAGCCCAGGTTCGGGCAATTCACCGCGATCGGGCGCGGATGCGTCTCAATCATGCCTCCGGCCCAGCAGCCCAGCTTATGTCCGGCGCCCGCACAATCTGTCATGCCGCCGACACTCTCGCGGGTGATGCCGATACGCTCCGCGTATTCGCCCACCTCAGAGCACAGCTCCCAGACCATATCCACATTCCCGCCGAAATCGCCAGTCGCGAGGATGACGCCCTTGTTTGCCGCGAACTCAATGTAATTCCCGTCCGCGTCCTGCCCGATCATGCCGGTCACCTTGCCGTCCGCGTCCTGCGTCAGCACTACCGCGCTGGTGCCGCAGAACCACTGGGCGCCAAGCTCCTCCGCCGCGTCACGGCAGTAGGTCTCCAGCTCGGTGAGACGGCTGACACCTGTCAGACCCGCCTTCCCTACCGGCTGTTCATTCTGTGTGCCGATGGACTGGAAGGTAGATGCCCACATCTTGTAGCCTTCGCTCTCCGCCGGATAATAGCTGCCGTCCGGCATATTGTAGCCGATCTGCACGATACACTGGCCGCCCTCGTAGTCAAACACATTGGATGTCTCCGGCACCTGCGCAGCCAGGTTGTCCATCATCTCGCCGGAATTGTATACGAAACTGCGGATCACATCCGTGTCGCAGCGTCCGTTCGCACGGCGAACATACTCATTCACGATCTCCTCCAGGTCGTACGGCCCGAAGCCCCAGCTCTCCAGAAGCTGGGAATTGTAGGAACAGATATCGTCTCCCCTGTATACGATCTCGCCATCCGCGTGGCTCTCGATCACCGCTACGGATGCTCCCAGCTGTGCCGCCGCCAGCGCTGCCTGCGTACCCGCATGTCCGCCGCCGACCACGACCACGTCGAACGTCTTTGTCTCCTTGATCTCGGAGGCATCAATCACCGGAGCCTCGCCCAACCAGTCCTCATCGCACATATAGCCGAACGGGCGGGCTGAGGATGCAGCCTCCTCCGTCTCTCCTGCGATCTCCACAGCCTCTCCCTTTGCCTGTGCAATACAAGCCGCGGCTGCTTCTTTTACTGCATTGCTGGTCATCGTAGCGCCCGCGACCCCATCGATCTCGCTGCTCTGCGCATCGAGGAGCGCCTGCCGGAGCGCATCCCCTGCCGCGCCTCCGATATCCGGCGTCTCTCCCGATACGTCCAGCTGTACATCCGTGATGCTCTCCGCATCGAAGGTCATGGTTACCGTCACCTTACTGCTGATGCCCTGTGCGCTGGCGGAATAGGTACCCGGCGTATAAGTGCCGCCCTCCGCCGCAAAGCTGCCAAACCCCGGCAGCACACTCATTGCCGCCAGCCCGAGGCCGCTGGCCGCAGCGCTTTTCAGGAAACTGCGTCTTGAAATTTTGTCGCTCATTTTTTCCTCCATCTTCTGTGCGCGACGCCTTCCTGCAAGACATCGCGCACACTGCATGATCCAAGAGTTCCCGTAACTGCCGGATAATTCCGCAGTTACAAAACCTGAACAGATCTGTTCCCGCACGCGGAGTGTTCGGGCCCTCCTCCGCTGTGACTTGTCAGAATTTTAACATGATTTGTAGGAAATGTGAAGTAGAAAAAGTTATTAAAGTTATTCACATAAGTTATAAGTATATGTGAAAATCAGCTTCTTGTTGCCGGGATATGCAGTGTAATGATATAATACGATTGCCATTTAATGAATACAATAAAAGGAATGAATACGGATATGACCTTGAAACAACTTATCTATTTCAGAAGTGTGGCCGACAGCCTCAGCTTCACGAAGGCTTCCAAAGAATGTTTTATCTCGCAGACCGCCATCAGCCGTCAGATCCAGGCGCTGGAGGAAGAACTGGGCGTCACCCTTTTTGTGCGGAATACGGTGCGCGTGCGCCTGACTCCCGCAGGAGAGTATCTGTTTAAGCAAAGCAAAAAAATTCTGGATCTGGTCGAGGAAACGATCGCGCAGACCCGGAAAACAGATTTTGAAAAAAATCCCCACCTGTCCGTTGCGCTGCCCAGTCTGGTGGAACGGCAGGCTGCGATGGCGGCCCTGCGCAGTTTTCATTCCCGCTATCCCGAAGTCAGCCTGTCCTTTGTCCATGGAATTCCTCACGCACTGATTAATAAGGTGGTGCAGGGAGAACTTGATGTTCTGGTCGCCATGGCTCTGGACCTGCCGGATCTCTCGGGGCTGCGGGTGCAGAAGCTCCCTTCCTCCCCCTGCGTGCTGATGACCGCCGCCGACCATCCCCTCGCGGCTTTCCCCCGCGTACAGCCCCCGCAGCTTTCCGGAGAAACCTTCGCTTTCGCGCACGCAACCAACATCGCTCCCACCGTGGAGCGCAGCGCCAGCTATTACCGGCAGCTCGGCCTCCAGAATGTCCGTACGAAATACGCGGAAAGCCTTACAGACGTCATGATGATGGTGGAGAGCGGCAATGCAGTGGCTCTTGTCCCGTCCCTGATGAGGGACCGGCTCTCCGGCGTGCTGCACTTTGCGGAAATCGAAGGACCCGCAATTTATGTAGAGCTGGCGGCAATTGCGCTCACCGACAGCCTCAACCCGAACACGGAGCTGTTTTTCCGGTTCCTCGGGCGGTATTTTTCTGACATACCGGCCTGAGTGATCGGCTGTCCTTTTTCAACATCCGTCTTTCAATCCTCCATTGCTTCCAGGGCTTTCCTGTAATTCTCCTCTCCCTGCACGGTGAGAAGGATCCCCGTTATGCCGCTTTTTGCATCAATTCCGCTTTCATTCAAAAGAGAGACTGCCTGGTACGAGGACAGGTAGATCCCCTCTGACGGCTCGGAGAGCAGCCCCGCGATCCGGCACGGCATCCAGCCCGCGTCTTCCGGCTGTCCCTGCCCGTTCCGGCTGCTATTTACGATCTGATACTGCCATTCCAGCTCCATGCAATTTTCCAGAAGCTCCTTCTGGCGTTTTTCGGAAATGGGCTGGCCATTCACATCGGCCATACCGGCCAGGCTTTTTTCGCCTAACAGGAGCACCGGCGTACTGCCAAGCGACGTCGGCGCGGACTGCTTTACTTTCATTCTCAGTTCATCGAGATCCACTCCTGTAAACGTAGTCTCCATTGTGAAGCCATCTGCCTTAAGCCGCACCTCAAGCTCATACGCCGGAGTGGCGGAACGGATCCCCGGCAGCTTGTCTGCCTGTCCGAGAAAATCATCATAGCTGATGTGTTCCCCCAGAGGTACGACAGACTGGCAGATTGCTTTTTCGGACTGCATATTTCCATATACAGACACCGCAAACCATACAAGAGAAATAAACAGCAGCAGGATGCCAAAAAGCAGCACCTTCTCCGTGCTGCTTTGCTTTCTTTGCTTCTTCATGCTTCCGTCTCCTCCCTTTATTCTTTTACAGAATCGGTAAACTGATCTGCTGCCTGCTATAAATCCGGATGCAGAAGATCCTCCGTGCTCTTTCTGGCTGCTTCCAGAAGCACATTCTTTCTCCGAAGCTTCCAGAGAAGCAGAAGCGCCACCCCCGCCAGGCCTGCGATGAGTGCTGCGGCAATGGAGATCCACCAGGAATTGGCTTCCGGCTCCTCCTCCACCTTGAGGGACAGCACCTCCGGCTTTTTGATCTCGCTTTCGTATTCCTTCGTCACCGTATGTGTCTCACCCAATCTGTCCTCATACTGCAGCGTGACGGTCCCGCTCACGGGCCCGTATTTTTCCGCGTCTCCTTCTCCCGGGTCGTTCCCGATCTCCTGCATTGTTCTCGTGCCGACGTAGACCTGCATCGTCCCGTTCCCCTGCGTTCCGGCCTCCATATTCCCGATGAAAACGTCCTCCTTCGGAAAAAGGCCCTCGCCCGACAGGCTCATCCGGACGTTATATATGCCGGTGCGGCTCAGATTCATTGCCTGGACAGATAACTCCACCGTATCCGACGCATAAAGAACCGCAGGCACCGTTTCCATTTCAAGCTCCACGCTGACCGGCTGCACAAGGGACAGCGCTACGCTCTCCTTCCCTGACGCGGACGTCCCGTTCTTATCCTCATACTCAAAATCGAAGCTTAAAGACGCGGCTCCGTCTGCCGCCGTCTGTTCCACCAGGATCTCATCCGAGATCTCAATGCTCTCCCCCGGCGCGACCTTTGAAAAATACCAGGAATTTTTCGTGAGGCGGATTGCATTCGTGTCGACGGAGGCGGTCACCTTCAGGTTATACATGGCCTGCGTGTCGCTCTTGTTCTGGAAGGCTGCCGTCAGGGTCTTCTCCTGCCCCGCTTCCAGGTCTGCTCCCGACAGGCTGCAGCTCTCCAGCAGCATTTTCGGCTGATGCATGATCTCCTCCGCGGTTCCGCCGCCTCCGCTGCTGCCCGAATAGCTTCCGCCGTCCGCTCCCGCAGTGATACCGCTTTCGTTGTCCGATTCTGT
>CAYRKA010000032.1:10013-20297 GCA_964424785.1 uncultured Lachnospiraceae bacterium
TTCTCTGACAGCTCTGTATAGCCCCATGCCCTTACGGTCAGGGAATACTGCCCGGGAACTGCGTCAGTGCGCAGGGGCACCTGGCAGGTGTAATAATACACTTCCGTTTTCTCCGAAGAAAGATCCTCACCATTTTCATCTTCCGGGCATTCTTCCATCACTCCGTTCTGGAGGCTGTACCAACTTCGGATGACATCCTTCTGATAATTTTTAAGCTCAAAAGCCGCACTGTCCTGTTCTGAAAATATGAGATCTACCGTCAGGCAATCACCCTTCAGCTTTCCGCTCGCTGTATACGGGATCGTGAGATATAAAATACCGTCCTTTATCACCGGCTGGTACCCGTCCGAGAAGGACTGCTCCATTCCCGGATATCTATGGCGGTTGTCGATGCCGAGGTTCACCTTTTTCATTTCCCCTGGCTGCTCCGGGCTTCCGCTTTCCGTTTGCCTGTCAGAGGGTGTGTCGCTCTCCGTCTCAGCCTGAGGCTGCGTTTCGATCCCCGTATCTTCTGCAACCCGCGCATTTGCTTCACCGTCCGCACCGGCTGCGGCTATCCCATACACCTCTACATTTTCGGACCTTGTACCGGTAGTCCCCTCTGCCCCTATGTTCTCAGGCAGGGCGCCCGCAGTTCCTTCCATCTCTATCTCTTCTATTACAAGATCTGCATCTGCCCCTTCTGTAATCCCGGAACGCGATGGCTGCTGTTCCGCCGCCTCTGCGCTGCCGGATGCCTGCTCCCCTGCCCCCTCTGTTTCGGCGGACGGCTGTTCTTCTATTCCCTCAACCAGCAGCTCCGCCGCCATCACAGTCCCTGAAAACCGCAGGAAATCCGCAGACCCTGCCCAGACCGCGAATGCCAGCACGAGCACAGATACCGGCACTGCCGCCAGTTTACACATTTTCTGTGGCTTCTCAGGACGGGCTGCCGTCTTCTTTTTAACCATATCGTCATCTCCCCGCATCTTACCCTCAACTGCCAGCCAGATGAGCGCGTCTGGCCTGCGCACCCTTCACACGGCTGGCCGGACTGCCGCGGTCAGGCTGTGGCGCTCCGCTTTCCCAGCGCCCCGCCGTCCATCTCATACACTTCGTCACAGAGGATACGGATATCCTCTTCGTTGTGGCTCGCAAGGAGAATCGTCCTGCCCGCCGCCTTTAATTCCAACAGGATCCTCCGTATCTCCGCGACGCCGTTTTTATCCAGGCCGTTAAAGGGCTCATCCAGGATCAGGAGCTCGGGATCCTCCATGATGGCCTGCGCAATGCCAAGCCTCTGGCGCATGCCAAGGGAATATTTCGCCACCGGCTTTTTCAGATCCGGGTCAAGCCCGACCTTTTCCATTATGAGACGGATGTCCGCCTTGCTGATCTTTTTCTTCATATCCGCCAGTATTTCCAGATTCCTGCGGCCCGTCAGGCTGGTCAGGAAGCCGGGCGTTTCAATGATCACGCCAAGACTTTCCGGGAAATCAACATCCTTTCCAATCTGTTTTCCAAACACCCGGATCGTCCCGGTGGTCGTGGTGAGAAAACCGCAGATACACTTCATGAGAACCGTTTTCCCGGAACCATTGTTCCCGACAATCCCGTACACGCGCCCCCGCTCCAGAGACAGATTGATCTCCTTCAAGACCTGGTCGGAGCCAAAATATTTTGTCACGTGCGAGAGTTCGATCCCCTGCTCCCGATCCGGCCTTTCCTTCTGCAACCGCTTCACCTCCACATACTACTGCGCTTCCACCTTCGCATAGAGCACTGCTGCATGGCAGCCCATCGCTGCGGCCAGCGCCAGAAACAGGAACATCCAGAGCCCCTCCTGGTTCTGCCCCCATTCGGCCGTCCCTGAGATCCACTGCGGCGGGTACAGCCACAGTGCGTCGGGAAAGTACCGCTCCTGCAGGATCATGCAGAAATAATATCCGACAAAGGGGATGCCAAAGGCGAGGTACGCCGAACCGCCCAGCGCCCCGCAGATCCCTCCAAAGGAAGCAAAGACCGCAGCAATCAGGCCGCAGCGAAGCAGCGGCAGCAGGATGCCGAGCATATCATCCGCTCCGGGGATCCCCTTCTTTTCCAACGGGAAAAACACAAGGAAATAACAGAACATCACCACCACGCCCGCCCCAAGCCATGAGAGGAACCCGCCCAGGGCAACGGCCAGGATCTTGTTTTCCACATAATTTCTTCTTCCGATGCGTGGAAGCGCCGCCTTCAGGAACCCGCTTTTCCATTCTGACAGGAACGAATCGCTCCACGGCAGTACCGCAGTCACCGGGAGCAGGTAGCAGACCACCTTTGAGCCCAGGGCCGCCTGCTCCATGGAAAGGAACCGGCCGGTATCCAGCATATTTCCCGTATCAGGCCACGAGGTTCCCAGCACGATTCCCGCGATGCAGATAAGAAGTGACGCAAGAAACCCTTTCCCGGACAGCATCCGCCTAAGCTCATACCCCATGCCGGCTCCTTTCCCTCGGAAACTGAAAATACATCCACCTCAGTCCATGCCTCATGTCAGCTCCTTTCCCCCAGGAACCGGAAGCTGTAGCTGCGCAGCGCACGCACACAGACCGCCATCAGAAACGCCAAAATCCCCAGAAAGACAAGGCAGGACTGCCCGACCGTCGGCAGCCGGTCATAGCCGAAATTGTGCTTCGCATACGTCACATGGCTTAGTGGGCTGATCCAGCCTATGAGCACATTGACCCTGTACATCTCATATTTCTCAATACGCAGCAGCTTTCCCAGCACCTCAGGCTCCAGCAGGAAGCCGTACATACTGTAAAGCAGCCCCAGGAGCATTCCGCGGTTGCCCCCGAGCAGGAGATTGCCCGCAAGGACCAGGAAGCTCAGACAGAGGATGTACAGGAGCAGGAGACCGACCACCTGCGCCATGCATCCATATGGAGTGATGCTCTCCATCACCTTCACGGTGGACGGAACGCTCAGCTCCGCTCCCAGCTCCGAGTAGGCCAGCATGGCAGCCGTCTCGCTCCAGATATTTCCGACGTAGCTCATTTTCATGCAGAGTATTACGGTCACGAGAAATAAATACGCGGTATACAGGGCGGAAACACAGATGACGTAGGCAAACTGCCCTGCAAGCCACACCCGTTTCGTTGTCCGGTACAGATAGTACGGCGTCACGCTGCTCATCTGCGGCAGATCCGAGAACAGCAGGAGCAGCAGGACAGAGCTCAGCAAAATGGAGCTCCCATCCCCAAAGGTCCACAAAAACGGCTCCGCAAGCTGCACCGGAGTGCCATATGCGTCAATCACCGTCATCACCCTTGTGCTCAGCTGGTAGCAGAGCACGAAGCCCAGCAGGAACGTCATGATAACCTTCGGATTTTTCCAAAACCCCCGGAAATTGTAGCGGACAACCGATAAGACCTTCATCAGTATCCCAGATCCAGGTCAATAATGCTTCCATCCACCGCATTGACCGTCAGATAACTCTGGTATTTCGTGCAGATCCGGTCATTGTACGTTGTGCCGCCATCCTCCATGCTGTACTCAAAGCTGCCGAAAAAGTTCCACACCGGCACGAGAAGCCCGCTCCTTGAGCCGGTGGCCGGCTCATAAATGCGGCCATATCCAAAGACAACGCGGTCAATGTAGTACGTCCGGGAGTTCTCATAGCTCAAGATGTCCGCATTCTGGATCTGCATCATCTTCTCATAAATTGACATGATATCGGAAAATGGCAGCAGCTCCACATTTTCTATCCTTACCTCGCCGACGTCGTACAGGTTCAGCAGCTCGACCTCCTCGATCCCGCCTGCCGAGACCGTGATGTCCAGCCGTTCATAAGCCCACGTCTCCACCTCGCTGTCCATGTCCTCCAGGGCGCCTCCGTAGGAATCCGTATACGTCACAGGTATCCCGCCCACTTTCCTCGTATAATGCAGGAGATACCCTGTATTTGTCTGGCGCTGACGGCTGTACCCGCTTTCATTCCAATTGTCATTTGGTTCATAAAACTGCAGATTGTAATCCCAGCCGCTCACTTCCATATTTTCCAGCCCGAGCTGCCTGATCTTTTCATCCGCGAGCTCCTGCGCCTCCTCCAGTGAGATTCCGGCAGCCGCTTTTACTTCTTCCTCTGTCGGCAAATCCACGTTTCCCGTGTTCATATCGCTCCAGCCCGACCAATACCAGCTCTTCTCCTCGTGTTCTTCCATATCCGGTATTTTTGAGATCTTTACCTGCATCGGCATGCTTCCATATTGATCCAGCCTGTACGAATAATACGTTCCGTCCTCCATGACTGCCACACCTTGAAAGGTGTCGTCATTCGTACCCGTCTCTCCGTTCCCGTAATCATAAGGAAGGCCAAACGCCGGATGCACTTCCGTCAGCGTACGCTCCTCCGGCGCGGACACCATATTCTGCTCCGCCGCCTCAATCGACGCGTTCAGGTCATAGATATAATTGCCATCCTCATCCGTCCCGTACCCGTATGGATCCAGGATGCCCTGGGCAGCGTAGCCCTTCAGCTTCTCCAGTCTCTCCTGCCAGTCCGATTTTGTCATCTCATAGAACCCGGAAGAGTCGTAGACAACAGCGTCCCCGAAAAATGTCTCCGTGATCCGGTCGATCAGCTCCTGTTCAAAAGATCTCTGGCTCACGGCAATCGTCGGGACCTTCTCCGCGTCCGGCACCTCCACCACTGCGTCGGTGAGGATCCTCAGCTTTCCTGTCGCATCGCCTGACTCGTTCTGATATGTATCCGCAGCGCCAAGACGGGTGCGGAGCGCATTTGCAGCCGCACCCGCATCCCCTGCAGTGCTGTCATCAGCCAGCGTACCATTTCCCCCGGCCTGGCTGTCCTCATCCCCCTGCACATCCGATGCATCAGCGGACGCTCCTGCCGTCTCAGTCCCGGCTTCCTTATACTGCTCCAGCGCCGCTTCTCCCTTCTGCTTCACCAGAGAATCCTCCGGCGTCTTCGCGCATCCGGCCAGCATCGTGAGCGCGGCCATCATACCGGCCAGCCTGGCTGTCCTCATCCGATTCATATGAATCAGCTCCTCTCCGGGCTGTCCGCCCTGTGTTCACCTGTCATCCGTTCCTGTATGACAAGTATTGCACAGCCTCCTTGTCCAAATCTTCCCCGGTCTGTAACCGAACTGTAATCATGCCTCCCTCCAGAGGATGGACACCTTCGTCCCCTCCCCTTCCTCGCTCTCTATTTTCAGCTCAGCGCCGTGCATCACCGCGATCTGCCTGCACAGCGCCAGCCCCAGGCCGACATTCCCGGCCCTCCGGCTGCGCGACTTATCCACCATATAGAAAGCCTCCGTCACACGGCCGATCTCTCCGCGCGGGATCCCCTGCCCATGATCCTCAACATAGATCCCGGCGTCATCCGCCGACACAAGGATTGTCCCATTCTCCGACGACGCCTTGCAGGCGTTATCCACCAGGTTCATCAGCAGGCTCATCAGCAGATCCTGGTCGACGCGGTGCGTGAGCGAGGGAGGTTCACAGGAGGCCTTCATGCCGAGCTGCTTTCCGCTGCGCCGGAACGCGGTCAGCTCCTCAAGCTTCCGAAAGAGCCCTGCCAGCTCCACTTCCCGGAAATCCAGCGTATCCCCGCCGCTCTCATACAGGCCGGTCAGTTCAAGCATCTTTTCTGAAAGCCGCGCCATGCGCTTCCCCTCACTGTAAATATATTCCAGCGCCCGGTTGCGGTTCTTGTCGCTCAGGTTCGGTGCGCGCAGCGTCTGCGCATACCCGATGATAGCCGTCAGCGGCGTCTTCAGTTCATGTGCCAGGCTGCCTAGAAGCTCCCTCTGTTTTTCATTGACCTCCTGAAGCGCAGCCATATGCTCTTCCACCTTCCCGGCCATCCGGTTAAAGCTTTCTGCCAGCTCGTCGATCTCATCCTGCCCCCGGCACCGGCAGCGCGCCTTGCCGCGGCCCTCTTTCCTTCCGCTCCTGACTGCCACACGGCTGCCGTAAGCGCCGCCTGCGATCGCCGCCGCCGTATTTTTCAGCTCCACAATGGGATGGAGGCTCCGGTAAATCCCCCGAAACAATACAGCCCCGGCAATGAGGAGAACCAACACCGTAAATCCGATTCCCCAAAGCCGGAGCCTGTTTGTCCGTTCATAAATATTTGTCACATCCCTGTACTGGACGATATGGTATGCATAATCTCCTGTCTGTGTTTCCCCATAAAAAAGAAGCAGCCGTTTATCATCTGCCGTCTGAGGCAGGCTGACAGCGGTCATGTACCGCGAGAAGAGGTTTTTCAGATCCCATTCCTGCTTTTGCGGTAAATCCGTATCATACGTATATGGTGACAGATTGCACAGCTCTTTCTGGTCGTGATACAGTGCGCCTTTGGACCCGAATATCTGCTGAAACTGCCAGATGGCCACCACATCCGCGAAGGCTTCCCCGCCATCATCCAACTGATATCCGTTCATTTTTTCCGTAAAATTCTCTATCCGTAACTGGAACTGCTCCATTTCCGCCAACGCGGTATCCTGCAGGCTTTCCTTTTGCATCTCACGCAAAAGGAACAGCAGCAGTACAGACGCGAGGGCCACCATCGCAAGGGATACCTGCAGAAATATTTTCCGAAATAGCTTCATTCCTCCACCTCCAGACAATATCCAACCCGCGGAACCGTCCTTATGACATCCTGGAAATCCAGCTTTTTCCGGATTCTCCCTACGTGGGCGTCTACAGTCCGCGTCTCCCCCTCAAACTCGATGCCCCACAGCGCGCCCAGGAGCTGCTTCCTCGTCAGCACCTTGTTCCGGTTCCGCACGAACATCATCAGGCAATTAAACTCCATCGGCTTCAGATAAACCTCTTCGCCGCCCTTTGTGACCTTGCGTTTCTCCGGGTCGATCGTCACATCACGAATGCGGATCAGCGGCTCCTTCGCCTGGTTCCGCTTCAGCACCTTGTCGAGACGCACCAGAAGCTCGAGCATCTCAAAGGGCTTCACAATGTAATCCTCCGCGCCCTCCGTCAGCCCCTTTACCTTGCTGTGGAGATCACCCTTCGCCGTCAGGAAGATCACCGGGATCCCGTATGCGGAAAGCTGCGGAAGCAGGGCGAAGCCATCCTTCCCCGGAAGCATGATATCCACGAGCGCACAGTCATAGCTGTGGTCCGCATCCAGCGCATCGGACGCCTCTTTCCCGTCCATGAAAGACTGCAGCCCATATCCCGCCATCTCCAGGTTCATGCAGATCAGGTCACAGATCGCTTCATCATCCTCTATCACTAAGATACGCTTCTCCATTTTTCCCTCATTTCTTTGGCTGCAGGTATAAGAATGATACGGCCACAAGAGTTATGGCTTATTTTATTACGATTGATTTTGAGACTGATTCTGGTTATTCAGCTTTAGATTCCTGTCATATCAGGGCTCTTCTACAGACCGCTTCAGAGCTCTCTCGTAATATTTTTCAGCCAGCTCCTGTTCCTGTAATGCTTCAGCACCCACGGCCATTTCACAAACTCGTCGGTGCACAGCAGGAAGTATACCCACATCGGCGGGAGGCGCAGCGCGAAGGCTGCGATGAAGCCCAGTGGCACCGCATAGCACCACATATCGATGAAATCGCAGACCAGGCCGAAGCGGCTGTCGCCTCCTGCGCGGAAAATCCCGGCGATCAGTGTCGTGTTGACCGCCGTTCCCATGATGTAGTAGGTATTGATCAGTAGCATGATGCGCAGATATCCCATCGCTGTGTCGGACAGCGAAGCATAGCGCAGCACGAACGGCATCGCAAGCGCCACGATCACGCCGCCGACTACACCGGCGGCCACGGTCAGGTGCATCGACCGCGAAGCCCCGTCCCCGGCCTCCTCGAGACGGCCCGCGCCCAGCTCCTTGCCGACAAAAATGCCGCTGGCGCTGCCGATGCTATAGCACAGCACCGTGCCGAAATTGCGGACGACGACGACAAGGGAATTGGCCGCGACCACGTCCGTCCCCATATGCCCCATGATCACAGAATACATCGAAAACGCTACGCTCCAGACGATGTCATTGCCGAGCGCCGGGAGCGACAGCCGTATGAAATCCTGCAGCAGCACACCGCCCTTCCCGAACATCGCAGTAAGCCGCAGGCGGACATCCTTCGACAATGCGGACACGAAGAAGCACAGAACCAGCTCCACGATCCTCGAGATCGAGGTCGCGAGCGCCACGCCGCGCACCCCCATCTTCGGTGCGCCGAACCAGCCGAACACGAAGACCGCGTTCAGAAAAATATTCAGCAGCAGGGCCGTGACATTGAGCGCCGTGCTGATCTTGACGCGCTCAATGCTGCGCAGCACCGAGAGATATACCTCCGCGATGCCCCAGCACACATAGCTGACGCTGATGATGCGCAGATACGACGCGCCGAGCGCGATCAGCTCCTGGTCCTTCGTAAAGATGAGCATCATCAGCTCCGGGGCGACGGCGGCGCAGACCGCGAACAGCACCGAGATCCCGACCGCAAACCGCAGCGCGATCCCTTCAATGCGCTCAATCGTGCGGACGTCGCCCTTGCCCCAGTACTGTGCGCTGAGCATCGTCACGCCTGTCCCCAGCCCATAGAAAATCATAAAGATAATGTTCGAATACTGAACCGCCAGTGAGACGGCGGAGAGCGCCGACTGTCCGACGGAATTCAGCATCACCACGTCCGCGGAACTGATCGCGGCGCTGAACAGGTTCTGCACCATGATCGGAACCGCCAGGCGCAGGATTCCCGCATACGACTCCCGGATGCGGGCGCGATCCTCTTTTGATCGGTTTTTCCTGAAATTCATTGTTGTGTACCTCTACCTCCACAAAGATGAAACGCCGCACGCAGACCATATTTATTAAATATTTTCACGAGACGCCGGTTAAAAATCCCACCGTCGTCATAGCTGAAAGTCAACGCCTTCTCCTTCCATTTCGGATCATACTGCCGGAAATCCATAATGTTCCCTCCATCACGTCAATAATATTAAACCTGGAAATACCCCGTCAAGTGTTCACATGATATCATACTTATGCGTCTTTTGCCATACAAAATCGTATTTCTCAGGTCATAAAACAGTAAATTTTCTTGCTTGAAAAATATACTGAAAAGTTATATAATACATCGCGTCAAAAAAATATATATAGCAATGACACACGTTGTACCTCTTCGGTACGTAAATCTGATTACGGAATGCCCGCTTTGGATTTATTTATCGGAAGCAGCGTGTGTTTTTTTGCGCAAGGAGGAAATTTTATGCCCAGAAACAAATTTGAGAGAATGATGTTTGCACTGCTTACCGTTATTGTGACTGTCCACGGCTATATCTTTTACAGCCTGTACGTCATCAACGGCAACGCCTTTACACAGCAGGCCGGCACCAGCCATGTGATTGACGCGATCAACCGTCTTGGCGGCGTTTCCGTACTCGGACATAGTATCCCGATATGGGCGGTTGTCCTGATTGAGTTCGTTCTTGCCTATACGCTTGAGGTCGTGATGGGAAGCCCCTGCTCTTTCAAGCTCGCCTGTAAGGTTTTCAACCCGTCCGAGATCCATCCCGTACTGTTTGAGACGGCGATCATCTGCGCCACGGTCGGCCTGATGTGCCCGGCAATGAGCTTCCTGGCCGCGATCCTGTACTATCCTTACCAGTACATGGATTTTAATGTGTTTACCCTGCTCGCGAACTGGTTAAAGCTGGTGTGCTATAATCTGCCGTTTGCTTATTTCAGCCAGCTGTTTTTTATCCAGCCGCTCATCCGCGTTGTCTTCAAAGCGCTTTTCCGCAGGAAATAGAACCCCTGTAAAAGCTGTGACGTACATAAGCGCCACCCCGGCGGTGGTGCTTTTCACCATCGGGAACCCCGGTACATTGGCGTACTGTTCAGGCACTCCACAGCCTTTTATCAAAATCCATCAGATCCTCCGCGGCCAGCAGAACCGCCCCTTCCTTCTCTGCCCTCCGCTTCACCGGCTCTGTGAACCCTGCCTTGCTGATAAACATCAGATATTTTTGTTTTACCTGCGGGAAAGCCTTTGCAGCCACGGCCAGATCCTCATATTCTTCCATCGGCATTGCCTTATTTCTGAATTTGCATTCCACAAAGATCCCTTTCTCCATTTTCTTATCCAACGCCAGGATATCAATATCATCCTGCGCGCGGATTGCCGGATTTGTCCCCCACCATTTTCCCAATTTGAATGGTACAAAAGGCAGCTTCCCCCTGCGGGCAAGGCGCGTCAGGTACTGCCTGCAGATTTCTTCAAACACAGGATCCATATAGTCATTGAT
>CAYRKA010000033.1:0-19878 GCA_964424785.1 uncultured Lachnospiraceae bacterium
CCGCGGGCGCAGGCTTCATCGTAGCGCTGACCGGCGAGATCATGACGATGCCTGGTCTGCCGAAGGTTCCGGCCGCGGAGCGCATCGATGTGGACGAGAACGGAAAGATTTCCGGACTGTTCTGACGCAAGCCGGTAACTGCGAAGGAGACGGACAGCTACGGAAAGCTTCGGATTTACAAACGGAAATACAGTTGTTCCGGCGGACAGGAATGCGTCTGTCCGCCGTTTATTTCAGGGGGAAACAGTATGTTTAAAAATGAAATTGATGCGGTTGGCGGGGCTGCCAAAGGAAAAGTCGGCCTGATGAACAGGAACATGGCCGGTTATGTGCTGATGTCCATTCTGGCAGGCGTCTATATTGGATTCGGCTGTATCCTGATGGGGATTGTCGGCGGCTACTTTACAGCGGGCGGTTCCTATGTGACAAAGCTTGTGTGCGGCCTTGTGTTTTCGGTGGGGCTGTGCTTTGTGACGATGGCAGGGGCCGAGCTGTTCACCGGCAACAACTTTGTGATGGCGGTCGGCGGCCTGACGAAGACAGTTTCGTGGGGCGATGCCGTGAAGCTCTGGGTGATCTGCTGGCTCGGCAATCTTGTCGGCTCCGTGCTGACGGCAGGCGTCTTTACGCTGACAGGACTCGCATCCGGCGACGTCGGCAGTTTCCTTGCGACGACAGCGGCGGCCAAGATGTCAGGGACGCCCATGAATCTTTTCGCAAAGGCGATCCTCTGCAATATCTGCGTCTGCATCGCAATCTGGTGCGGGACGAAGCTTAAGTCTGAGGGCGCGAAGATTGCGATGAATTTTTGCTGCGTGACGACCTTCGTCACATGTGGCTTCGAGCATAGCGTCGCGAACATGACCTTCATGTCGATCGGCCTGATGAACCCGAACGGCGCTGCGGTCAGCATAGGCGGTTTCTTCTACAATCTCCTGATTGTGACGCTCGGCAATATGGTCGGCGGCATCCTGTGCGTGGCAGTTCCATATTATCTGATATCAAGAGAGAAATAAAGCCGAAAATAACGGCGCTGCAGCATATATCCGGCGCCGGTCGAAATGACGCGCAGGCGGACAGGGCCGATGAATTCCCTTATCCGGCCTGAGTGCGTGCAAGCGCAAGTGCGTCCGCGACAGCGGACAACAGCAGCTGGGAGGTATACCTGTTCTCCTGCGGACAGGTGATGCCTTCCAGTTTTTGCGTCTCAAGGATCTGGGCCGCAATATTGTCAAGCGCGGGGGACACCAACGGGAACGAGACTGCCGCCGTCTCGCTCAGGTTGACGAGGCGGATCGAGCGGATGCGGTTCTTGTCAACCGCGACCTCAACGTCGGCTGTGGAGCTGCCGAGCGTGACCGACGACGTATAGACGCCCGGGGTGTAGACGGCTGTCTCCACGGCCGGCTCGCTGCCGGAGGCGGTATTGTCGGCAGAGGCGCCGTCTTCCTCCGCCTTTGGCCGGAACATCAGGAACAGGCAGATGACCAGCAGCACGGCAAGAAAAAGCAGCAGAAATGTGTAAATGATTTCACGCATTTTAAAAACAAATATTTTTGGACTGGAACTCATGGTATGACTCCGGGGTATGGTTTCATTACTGCATTATATTTTTCGTGGCCATGCTTTATGCTACTTTTCTGTTTACAAAGAATACTGATTAATGGTATTATGAGGAAAAGCAAGCAGGAGGAAAAAGAAAATGAGGGATTATTTGATCACGACAGATAATATGGCGGATCTTCCGCAGGACTTTTACGCGGAGCATGATCTGCCGAAGATGTCGCTTTCCTATATCATGGACGGGGTGACATACAGCGATAAGAATGCGTTGCCCGAGAAAACCTTTTACCAGATGATGAGGGATGGCAAGATGCCGACGACCTCGCAGGTGAACCCGGAGATCGCGAAGGAATATTTTACGGAGTTCCTGAAGAAAAACAGGAAGATCATCCATATCGCATTTTCCGGAGGCCTGAGCGGCACATACAACAGTGCGCGTGTGGCGGCGGAGGAGATCATGGAGGAGCATCCGGACTGCCGGATTGCCGTGATCGATTCACTTTGTGCATCGATGGGGGAGGGACTGTTCGTGTACAAAGCGCTGCAGCTGCAGGAGCAGGGCATGGGCTATGAGGAGCTGGTGGACTGGCTCGAGACACATAAATACAATGTATGCCACAATTTCACGGTGGATGACCTGTTCCATCTCTACAGGGGTGGACGTGTATCGCGCACGGCGGCGGTCTTTGGCACGATGATCAATATCAAGCCGGTGCTCCATGTCGATGATGAGGGGTGCCTGAAGCCGCTGTACAAGGTGCGCGGACGCAGGAAATCCCTGACAGCCCTCGTTGATGATATGGAGAAGCAGATCGGGAGCTGGCGCGATAAGAATGATATTGTGTTTATCAGCCATGGCGACTGCCTGGCCGACGCTGAATATGTGCGTGACCTAGTGAAAGAGCGGTTCGGGATCGGGCAGTTCATGATCAGTATGGTCGGTTCGACGATCGGCGCCCACTCCGGCCCGGGCACGGTGGCTCTGTTTTATATGGGAGATACACGCAAGCCATCGAGAGGCTGAGCGATGTCAAGGAATGTGGGAGAAGACCTCATAGCCGGTGTCCTGCGGCGCTGCAAGCCTGGCGAGGGCGGATAGGGTCGATAGATCTCCCCTATCCGATCGCAGACCCGCGACAGCTACTTTGCTGCTGACGCAGCACTCGATTAGATAAGGCGGCACAGGGAGGGGAGCCTATGTACAGAAAAGGGATAGCGTTGGTACTTGCCGCAGCGCTTTGCGTACTGCCTGCAGGTACGGCCATGGCAGACGAATTGGTTGCGGAAAGCGACTGGCTCTGCGATGACGGTGAGATCCAGGTGGCAGATGTGCCGGAGCAGGCGGACGGAGAGGCACAGGAGGATGGGGTGATCGCGGATGACGGTGCGTCAGCCCTGACGGATGCTGCCGTGCCTGAAGCTGCGGGGGATGTCTTTTTGCAGGATGACGGACTGGGCGGGGATGCTGCCGTGGCGGATAGCAGCCAGGCTGCGGGGGACGGTTCCGCGACAGACGACAGCCTGATCCTTGATATTGAGGAAGTGACCCTGGAGAGCGACCTGGCGGTGGATGACACCGTCATTGCCGACGAGGTCTGCACGGTGAAGCTCTCGGAGAGCGGCCTTGCAGGGGATGCCTGCGCCCCGCTGATCCGGGCGTACTCAGCCCGGACATCGTACGTGGATTCGTATGGCGGGCAGCTTGACGGGGAAGCGGCTAAGCTGTATTCGGCTCTTGTGAATGCATATATGACAAATCGCGGCAGCGGCGCACTGACCTACACCTTGTCAACATCGCTGGCCTTCGATATGTCGGATGGCGTTGTTGTGCAGGAAAATGGTGTTAACACAATGCAGTGGGATTCTGACAACAATACGGAATATCAGGCTGTTGCCTCGGAACTGAAATACGCCGTCCAGGCATCCTATGATGCGCTGGTTTATGACTATCCTGAGATTTTCTGGATGAGTGCCCCTACGTATCAATTTTCAATTTCTTTCAGTGGTACGACGGGCAGCTATACCGGGAAGATTTCTTCCATTACGTGGGCACCGGTTGAAAAATATACCGGGGCTTCCTCTCAGATCGGGGCGTTTGATGCGGCTGTAGAGAGCACATACGATCAGGTGAACGCAAGCCTGGGCGGAGATAATTCTTATTATAACAAGGTAAGAGTGATCCATGATTATCTTTGCGACAATGTCACATATCAGGAAAACGATCTTGCGCACACGGCAGCTGGTGTATTTTTAACGGATGACAAGTGCGTGGTGTGTGAAGGTTATGCAAAGTCGTTCATGATCCTTTGCCGCAGATTCGGCCTCGAGAGCGTGCTGATCCCGGGCGGTGCGACGACGTCAGGCGGCGTGGAAGGCCATATGTGGAACTATGTAAAGATGGAGGACGGTAATTGGTACCTGGTCGATGCGACGTGGGATGACCAGGTGACTTATATTTCAGACACCTATTTCCTGGCAGGCAATTTGACGGTTGGATTTCGCGGGATAACGCTCTATGAGGAGCGGGAATCCAACAAATATTCAAATTTCTCGGGTTCGGACAATACCTTCTCGTTTTCATTCCCGGAGCTCAGCAACTGTAAGTATCATACGGAGCATACATGGGGAGAGGCAGAATATGTTGGCGCGACCTCTACGGCGTGTGCCATTGAGAGAAGAAATTGTACGGTAGCTGGCTGCGACGTCGTGGGAGAGACGGTGTATCATGAATGGGATGCCGGAAAGGTAACGAAGGAAGCGACCTGCACGGAAGCAGGCATAACGACATACACGTGCAGCCGCTGCGGCAGTACACGGACAGAAGAGATCCAGGCATTGGGTCACGACTGGGATGCCGGAAAGGTAACGAAGGAAGCGACCTGCACGGAAGCAGGCATAACGACATACACGTGCAGCCGCTGCGGCAGTACACGGACAGAAGAGATCCAGGCATTGGGTCACGACTGGGATTCCGGGAAAGTGACGAAGGAAGCGACCTGTACGGGAGCAGGCATAACGACGTATACATGCAGTCATTGTGGTGAGACAAAGACGGAGGAGATAGCTGCACTGGGTCACGACTGGGATTCCGGAAAAGTGACGAAGGAAGCGACTTGCACGGAAGCAGGCATAACGACGTACACGTGCAGTCACTGTGGCAGTACAAGGATAGAAAAGATCCAGGCACTGGGTCATGACTGGGATTCCGAAAAAGTGACGAGGGAAGCGACCTGTACGGAAGCAGGCATAACGACGTATACGTGTAGTCATTGTGGTGAGACAAAGACGGAGGAGATACCTGCGCCGGGCCATAATTTTGTATCGGAGTATACAACCGACCGGGAAGCGACGTGTGAGGAGACAGGTCAGGAAAGCCGCCATTGCAGCCGGTGCAGTGCGGTGACGGATCTGCAGGTGATACCGGCGAAAGGGCATGACTATGGTGACTGGGTGCCCGTGAGCAAAGCTACGGCACTCACGGAGGGGCGCGAGGTGCATACGTGCCAGGTATGTGGAGATGTGCAGGAGAAGGCGATTGCCAGGCTGTCTCCCACGATTGCCCTGAATGTGAAGTCGCTGAGGCTCAAGGTCGGCCAGTCGACGACTGCCGTGAAGGTCAGCGGCCTCGCCGAGGGCGACTCCGTGGTGTCGTGGAAATCCAATAAGCCGAAGACCGTGAAGGTGACAAGGTCCGGGAAGATTACCGGTAAAAAGGTTGGGAATGCTGTCATTACCGTCACGCTGGCAAGCGGCAAGACAGCAGAGATCAAGGTGAAGGTGCAGAAGACGGCTGTCCGCACGACGAAGATAACGGGATTGCCGAAAAAGATCACCTTGAAGAAAGGACAGAAGGTGAAGCTGTCCCCGGTCATTTCGCCGATGACGTCACTGCAGAAGGTAAAATACCGCTCCTCCAATAAGAAAGTCGCGGCAGTGAACGGCAAGGGAGTGGTCACTGCGAAAAAAGCCGGCAGGACAAAGATCACGGTTTGGTCCGGCAGCAAAAAGGTGAAAATTACAGTCGTTGTTTCAAAGTGACAGGAAAGGAGTGCAGGCCATGATCGGGCGGAGGACGCGGAAGATGAAGCGATGGAAAAGAAGGGTGGCTTTGATACTGGCTGCGGGGATTTCTCTGGCTCAGGCAGGCAGCGCACTGGCAGAGGAAACTATCATTGCGGAGATTGAAGGGGAGGATTCCGGAGATATTTCAGAGGAACAGCTCGCTGACGCGGCGGAAAGTGTCCGGGAGATGGTGGAGCTGATGCAGGCTGCCGGAGACACATCGGATGCGGATGACGCACAGGACATCGATGAGATTGAGGCTGCTGGTGATGCGCAGGATACCGGAAATGCGCAGCCCGCTGACGATACACAGGATATCAATGATATTGAGGGCATCGGCGGTGCGCAGGATACCGATGATGCGCTGGCTCCCGGCGCGGCGTCCTCAGATGTGGCGGGGCCTGACGGCGCTGCGGATTCGGGTGACACTGTAATCTCCGATGCGGTTGATGGGGAACTGATTCTCAGCATAGAGGAGATTACGGCACCGGAAAGTGAGACAGAAACGGAAGCTGCAGAGATATCGGAAGATTTTTCAGAGCTGTTTGAAGGGCAGGTAAGCGAGAGCGGGCTGGCTGCGGACGCGTCGCTGTCAAAGCGCCGCACGTTCAGCTTTGAAAATACTGTGTTCACAGACTCCTATGGGCAGCAGCTCTCCGGCAACGCAAAGGGTCTGTATGATGCGATGGTGGCGACGTACGTGAGCGCGCGCGGAAAAGGTGAGATGGAGATTGCGTTTGCGGAGGAGCTGACGTTTGGGACGACAGAGGAGGCAGAGGATGTAGGATTTGCAATCGATTATGCGGTGCAGGCAGCTTACGACGCATTCAAGTATGATTACCCTGAAGTTTTCTGGATGGCGGCTCCGTCCTATAAAAGCGATATTGATTATCAAATGGTCAATGGGAGTTACATCGGATACGTCACGATGTTCCATCTGATACCGGAAGAAACGTATGAGGATGCATCAGAAGAAATCGCCGCGTTTGACTCGGCTGTGGACAGCGCGGTGAGCCAGCTCGAGGCATTGAGCTCCGGTATGACGATGCGCGAAAAAGTGAAGCTGATCCACGACACCGTGTGCAAGAGCGCGGTTTATCCGGATCCTGACAGCAATGGGATCGATATTCAGGCTTATTCGTATTCGCCATCGGGCATTTTCCTGAAGGATGGTTATGTCGTCTGCGAGGGCTACGCTAAGGCTCTGAAGATCCTGTGCAATAAGCTTGGGATTGAGTGTGTCCTGATCGTAGGGCTGCCGATCACGAGCCTTGATGGGAAGGGACATATGTGGAACTATGTCAAGATGGATAACGGCAACTGGTACCTCGTCGACGCGACCTGGGATGACGACGACGATCTGGGATTGATTTTGTACGATTATTTTCTGGCCGGCAGCGAGAGCATAGGGTTTGCTTCGGTAACAATCAGCGAAGAGCGCCTGATCTACACAAATTTCTCCGGCAGCACCTATACGATGGATTTCGCTGTGCCGGTGCTGAGTGCTTATTCCTATGACCAGGAGAATACGTCGCATACACATATATGGGTGGAAAAGGAGCGCGTGAACCCCACCTGTATGGCCGGAGGATACGTGATTGACGAGTGCGAATGCGGTGAAGTAGCTAAGGAGACGTTCGACAAGACCGAGCATAGCTTCTTGAAGCAGATAGCTGTATATAATAATGATGCGACATGCCTGAAGGATGGCACGAAGACGATTTACTGCGATTACGGCTGCGGTACGGCGGAGCGTACGGTCACAGCGGAGGGTACGAAGCTTGAGCCGACGATTACCATCAATGTGACCAGTATCCGCTTGAAGAAGGGCCAGTCGACAAAAGCAATTAAGGTGACGGGCCTTGGCCCTGGCGATTATGTGAATTCGTGGAAGACAAGCGATGCACAGGTTGTGACAGTGACAGGCGACCGATACGGGAACTGCAGGCTCACAGCCGGGCAGAAAACGGAGAAAGCGACGGTCACGGTCAGGTTGAAAAGCGGCCTTTCAAAGAAGATCACGGTCCATGTGCAATCCGGCACTGTAAAAACGACAAAGATATCGGGCGTCCCGAAAAGGATTACAATGAAAGTGGGCAGTACCAAAAAACTGTCCCCGAAACGCGCCCCGATCACAAGTGTGCAGAAGCTGCGGTATACGTCCTCGAATAAAAAAGTTGCGGCTGTATCTTCGAAGGGCAAAATTACAGCGAAGAAAACCGGAAAGGCAAAGATTACAGTGTCTTCCGGCAGCAAAAAGGTGACTGTGACTGTCCGTGTGACAAAGTAAGGATGCTCTCCTTTTTCATGCCACAGGATATTCCGCCTCCTGTGACATGAAACGCTCCGCGTAGATTCTTTTTCAATATTCCTGTGGAATCCGAATAAAAACGGTAAAAAAGTGCATATTACTACCATAACGGCTGCAGTGCTGCATAGTTGCACCGCAGCCGGAAGCCACAGGCTATTTCAGAAAAGAAAAAGGAGAACAGAACTATGAAACGCTGGAGAAAGTACGCATTATGTTTTGTATGTGTCCTATGTATGGCTCTTTTGACCGGCTGCGGCAGCAACGATGGCAATCAGGCTCCGGAGACAGAGACGGACACGGCACAGATGAATGATAAGACGGACGGCCAGGATGCCGGAAACAGGGCAGATGACAGGGATGGCACAGATGCAGGCAATGGCACGGACGCAGGCGATGGTACAGTAGCCCCGGATGGCGACGGGAACGGCGCAGACGGCCCGGCCGGAGATGAGAATGGTACAGATGGCGTGACGGCAGGTGACGACAGTGCCGGGAATCATGTCACGGATGACGGCGGCAATGTCAACAGCGTCACGGATGAGAATGCGGATCAGGACACGGATGACGGAGCAGGCGACGGGACGCTCGGCGGCGCGGGCCGCGACATCGTGGACGGCGCGGGCGATGCGGGCCGCGACATCGTGGATGGCATAGAGGACGCCGGAGATGAGCTGACAAACAACGGGATGGAGAACACCACATCGGATTGATGGGTACCCGGCGCAGGCTGCGGGAGAAGAGGAGGCATCTGCCCGGAAAGGGCGGGTGCCTTTCAGCAAGATCTGATTGTCAAACCATGATTACAGGCGCCAATATGACAGAGACAGAGGATAAAAGAGTGGTCACAGGCGGCCGGCTCCTGTAGGGCTGCCGATCACAGGAAAGAAGGAAGCATATGAGGTTCCGGCCATGCATTGATATACATAATGGCAGAGTAAAGCAGATCGTGGGCGGGAGCCTGCGGGATGCGGGAGACAGCGCGCAGGAGAATTTTGTAGCACAGCAGGATGCGGGATTTTACGCGGATTTCTACAGGCGGGACGGACTGCGGGGCGGGCATATTATCCTGTTAAACCCAAAGACCTCCCCGCACTATGAGGCAACCAGGCGGCAGGCGCTCGCGGCGCTGGCAGCCTGGCCGGGCGGGATGCAGATTGGCGGCGGCATCGATGAGACGAATGCGGCGGATTTCCTGCGGGCAGGGGCATCGCACGTGATTGTGACCTCTTATGTGTTCCGCGACGGCCAGATCAGCTATGCGAATCTCGGCCGTCTCGTGCGGGAGGCCGGGCGTGAGCATCTGGTGCTTGACTTAAGCTGCCGCCGCAGGGAGGATGGATACTATATCGTGACCGACCGCTGGCAGAAATTCACGGACGTCCGGCTGACACACAGCCTGCTCGATGAGCTTTCGGGGAGCTGTGATGAGTTCCTGGTCCACGCGGCGGATGTCGAGGGCAAGTCAGGCGGTGTGGAGCAGGAGGTGGTGCGCCTGCTCGGCTCATGGGGCAAAAAGCCTGTGACGTATGCCGGCGGCGTCGGGGCGTATGAGGATCTCGAAACGCTGCGCACGCTCGGGCAGGGACGCCTCGATGTGACGGTCGGGAGCGCCCTTGACCTGTTTGGCGGGTCGTTATCATACCGAAAAGTGCTTGAATTGTGCGGGAAATAGATGAATTTTTACAGAAATAGCCGAATAATTGGTCAATATAGTATTTTTTTATTGAAAAAACATGAAAATATGATATAATCAGATCAGAAATGGCGACGGCTGTTTCTCTATTCTCAGGTAAAGGAGTTGAATCATATGAAGTTTACGATCAGCGGCAAGAATATCGAAGTATCGGACGGTCTGAGATCGGCCATTAAGGACAAGCTCGGTAAGCTGGAGCGGTACTTTACACCGGAGACAGAGATCATTGTGACATTGAGCATTGAGAAGGAGCGTCAGAAGATCGAGGTGACGATCCCGGTCAAGGGCAGTATCATCCGATCAGAGCAGGTAAGCAATGATATGTACGTATCAATCGACCTTGTGGAGGAGGTTATCGAGCGTCAGCTTCGCAAATATAAGGAGAAGCTCGTCGACAGGCATCAGGAGGGCGGCAATTTCCGCAAAGAATTCATCGAGAAGGAGAGCGAGCCGCTCGAGGAGATGCGGATCGTGCGTACGAAGCAGTTCGGCATGAAGCCGATGTATCCCGAGGACGCATGTGTGCAGATGGAGCTTCTCGGGCACAGCTTTTTCGTATTCTTCAACGCAGAGACCGAGGAGGTCAACGTCGTTTACAAGCGCAAGGGCAATACATACGGCCTGATCGAGCCGCAGTATTGACCGCGATGCAGAACATAATTGTTCTATACTGAAGCTATAAGAATCATAAGGCGCCTGCAGGCGCCTTATTTTTTCCTTGTCTTGTTCCTGCTAAAGTGTTACAATAGGACGGAATGTAGTTGCCGCCGGGCGCTCCGGCTGCAGTGGAAATTATTTTGGAATGGAGAATTGCAATGAATATAATTCAGAAAGTCTTCGGCACCCACAGCCAGCACGAGGTGAAGCGCATCATGCCGATTGTGGAGAAGATCGAAGCTCTGAGGCCGTCGATGCAGGCGATGACGGACGAGGAGCTGCAGCACAAGACCATAGAGTTCAAGGAGCGGCTCGCGAAGGGCGAGACGCTTGACGATATCCTTCCTGAGGCATTTGCTGTTGTCCGTGAGGCGGACAAGCGTGTGCTCGGGCTGGAGCCGTACCAGGTGCAGCTGATCGGCGGCATCATCCTGCATCAGGGCCGTATCGCCGAGATGAAGACCGGCGAAGGCAAGACGCTGGTGGCGACGCTCCCGGCCTACCTGAACGCACTGGAGGGCAAGGGCGTCCACATCATCACGGTCAATGATTATCTGGCGAACCGTGACGCGACGGAGATGGGCAAGGTGCACCGGTTCCTCGGCCTGACCTGCGGCTGCGTCCTCAATTCGATGGACAACGACGAGCGGCGGGAGCAGTATGCCTGCGATATCACGTATATCACGAACAATGAGGACGGGTTCGATTACCTCCGTGACAATATGGTTATCTACAAGGAGAAGCTGGTACAGCGTGAGCTCCACTATGCGATCATTGATGAGGTCGACTCGGTCCTGATCGATGAGGCGCGTACGCCCCTGATTATTTCCGGACAGAGCGGCAAGTCGACGAAGCTCTACGAGGTCTGCGATATCCTGGCGGGGCAGCTCGAACGCGGCGAGGCGAGCGGCGAGGTCACGAAGATGACCGCGCTGATGGGCGAGGAGATCACGGAGACAGGCGATTTCATTGTCAACGAGAAGGACAAGATCGTGACGCTGACCCAGCAGGGCATTGAGAAGGTCGAGAAGTTCTTCCATATCGAGAATTTTTCCGACGCGGAGAACCTGGAGATCCAGCACAATGTCGACCTTGCGCTGCGTGCGCACAATCTGATGTTCCGCGACCAGGATTATGTCGTGAAGGACGACGAAGTCCTGATTGTCGATGAGTTCACGGGCCGCATTATGCCGGGCCGCCGTTATTCGGACGGCCTGCATCAGGCGATCGAGGCGAAGGAGCACGTGAAGGTGAAGCGTGAGAGCAAGACCCTTGCGACGATCACATTCCAGAACTTCTTCAATAAATACGCGAAGAAATCCGGCATGACCGGTACAGCCCTGACTGAGGAGAAGGAGTTCCGCGACATCTACGGCATGGACGTCGTCGAGATCCCGACAAACCGCCCGATGATCCGTACCGATATGGACGATGCCGTCTACATGACGCAGAAGGAGAAATACCGCGCTGTCGTGGAGGCAGTCAAGGAAGCCCATGCGAAGGGGCAGCCGGTGCTGGTAGGTACGGTGACGATCGAGGTGTCCGAGCTGCTGAGCGGTATGCTGAAGCGCCAGGGCATCCAGCACAAGGTGCTGAACGCGAAATTCCATGAGCTCGAGGCTGAGATCGTGGCGGATGCCGGCATCCACGGTGCGGTCACGATCGCGACGAACATGGCTGGCCGTGGTACGGATATCAAGCTTGACGATGTGGCCAGGGCCGCCGGAGGGCTGAAGATCATCGGCACAGAGCGCCATGAGTCACGCCGTATCGACAACCAGCTCCGCGGACGTTCCGGCCGCCAGGGGGATCCGGGTGAGTCGAGATTCTACATCTCGCTGGAGGATGACCTGATGCGCCTGTTCGGCTCCGAGAAGATGATGAAGGTCTTCAAGTCCCTCGGCGTACAGGAGGGTGAGCAGATCGAGCACAAGATGCTTTCCAGCGCGATCGAGAAGGCCCAGATGAAGATAGAGAGCAACAACTTCGCTGTCCGCAAGAACCTGCTTGAATATGACCAGGTCAACAACGAACAGCGCGAGATTATTTATGCGGAGAGACGCCGCGTGCTTGACGGCGAGAGTATGCGCGACTCGATCATGAAGATGATTTCAGATGATGTGGACCGCATGATCCATATGTGCTGCGGCGAGCATCAGGAGAGCGAGGATTGGGATCTGCACGAGCTGAATACGGTTGTGGAGTCTGTATTCCCGATCGCACCGGTCACGGATGAGACGGTCGCGAAGATGTCAGATTCGAAGGAGCTTGGCGAGTACCTGAAGGGGCAGGCGGTGAAGCTGTATGAGGAGAAGGAGAAGCTGTTCGACGAGGCACAGATGCGCGAGCTCGAGCGCGTGATCCTGCTCAAGGTGATCGACCGGAAGTGGATGGACCATATCGATGATATGGATCAGCTCCGCCAGGGGATCGGCCTGCAGGCATATGGCCAGAAGGATCCGCTTGTCGAGTTCAAGATGAGCGGCTACCAGATGTTCGACGAGATGACAGCCGGCATCCAGGAGGATACGGTACGCCTGCTGCTCCATGTCCGCGTCGAGGAGAAGGTGGAGCGCGAGGAGGTCGCGAAGGTGACCGGCACGAACAAGGATGAATCGGGCCCGCGCGCGCCGAAGCGCCGCGCCGCGAACAAGATTTATCCGAATGACCCGTGCCCGTGCGGGAGCGGCAAGAAATACAAGCAGTGCTGTGGCCGCAAGGCGTGACTGCGTACGGGAAACGATTTCAGACATTTGACAGATGGGCGATTCCCTGCCGGCTGCAGGGAATATGATATCCATAAATATAATAGTAGAGAGAGGGTGAAACTGTGGTTGAGCTTGACCAGTTCAAAGCGATTTTAAACAGCTATTCAAAACCATTAGTGGAAGTGAGGGATTCACTTTGACCTGCTGAACAAGGAACAGCGGGTGCAGGAGCTCGAGCGCGAGATGGAGGCGCCTGATTTCTGGGACAATCCGGAGAAATCACAGCATTCCATGAAGACGCTCAAGAGCCTGAAGGATGATATAGAGACGTACCGGCAGCTCGAGAGCCAGTATGAGGAGGTAGAGCTGCTGATTGAGATGGGCTACGAGGAGAACGACGCGTCGGTGCTCCCGGAGATCGAGGAGACGCTGAACAGCTTTCAGGAGACGCTCGACAATATCCGGATCAAGACGCTGCTGTCCGGGGAGTATGACGAGGCAAACGCGATCGTGACGCTCCATGCGGGCGCGGGCGGGACGGAGTCATGCGACTGGGCTTCAATGCTGTACCGTATGTATACGCGGTGGGCTGACAAGAAGGGCTATCAGGTTGAGGTGCTCGACTATCTTGACGGGGACGAGGCCGGGATCAAGGCGGTCACGTTCGAGGTCAGCGGTCCCAAGGCATTCGGCTATCTGAAGTCGGAGAAGGGTGTCCACCGCCTTGTGCGCATTTCACCGTTCAATGCCGCTGGCAAGCGTCAGACCTCGTTTGTGAGCTGTGACGTGATGCCGGATCTCGAGGAGGATGTCGACGTCGAGATCAATATGGATGACCTGCGCATTGACACGTACCGTTCGAGCGGCGCCGGGGGCCAGCACATCAACAAGACCTCGTCGGCGATCCGCATCACGCATCTGCCGACCGGCATCGTTGTGCAGTGCCAGAATGAGCGCTCACAGCACCAGAACAAGGACAAGGCCATGCAGATGCTGAAGGCCAAGCTGTATATGCTCAAGCAGCAGGAGAATGCGGAGAAGGTCTCGGATATCCGCGGTGAGGTTAAGGATATTGCCTGGGGCAACCAGATCCGTTCCTACGTGATGCAGCCGTACAAGATGGTCAAGGATCTGCGTACGGGAGAGGAGACGGGCAATGTTGACGCCGTGATGGATGGTGCGCTTGACCCGTTTATCAATGCTTATCTGAAGTGGCTCTCGCTTGACGGGAAGCCGGTCGGGGATACAGAATAGTCTGAGGTGACGGCCCCTGACCGGATGGTAACGGACAAAGAGCCGGAGGAGAAGGAGATGCCTGATAAGACGAAATACTTCGTGGTCAGGGCGAAAGCAGTGCCGGAGGTGCTGCTCAAGGTGGTTGAGGCCAAGATGCTGCTCGACACGAAGCGCGCAATGACCGTACAGGAGGCGGCTGACCAGGTCGGGATCAGCAGGAGCTCTTTTTATAAGTACAAGGATGATATTTTCCCGTTCCGGGACAATGTGAAGGGGAAGACGCTGACTTTTGTGCTGCAGATGCACGATGAGCCGGGGCTGCTTTCCGATGTGTTGAATGTTGTGGCGGAGTACAGGGCGAATATCCTGACGATCCACCAGAGTATCCCGACGAACGGAGTCGCGACGCTGACACTCAGCGTTGAGGTGCTGCCGGCGACCGGGGACGTGTCGAATATGATCGAGACAATCGAAGGCAAAGAGGGAGTACAGTATCTCAAGATACTGGCGAGAGAGTAGCATACAGGAGGAGATTATGATACAGGTAGCGGTGCTCGGCTACGGGACAGTCGGTTCCGGGGTCGTGAAGGTAATTGAGGAGAACCATGACACGATTCTTGCGAAAGCGGGGGTCGACCTGCATGTGAAATACGTGCTTGACCTGCGCGATTTTCCCGGAGATCCGATCCAGGACAGGATTGTCCATGATTATGACGTGATTGTGAATGACCCGGAGGTCCGGGTTGTCGTCGAGGTGATGGGCGGCGCGGAGCCTGCGCGCACGTTCACGTTGCGTGCGCTGGAGGCGGGCAAGAGCGTCTGCACCTCAAATAAAGAGCTGGTGGCACGCCATGGCACGGAGCTCCTTGCTGCGGCGAAGGAGCACAATGCGAGCTATATGTTTGAGGCAAGCTGCGGCGGCGGTATCCCGATTATCCGTCCCCTGCGGACATGCCTGTGTGCCGAGGAGATCGATGAGATCACAGGCATCCTGAACGGGACGACGAATTACATCCTGACGAAGATGATCGACGAAGGGCTTGCATTTGATGATGTGCTGAAGGAGGCCCAGCAGAAGGGCTATGCGGAGCGCAACCCGGAGGCGGATGTTGAAGGGCATGACGCGTGCCGCAAGATTGCGATCCTGTCATCCCTGGCGTACGGCAAACGTGTTGATTTCACGGATATTTATACGGAAGGCATCACGAAGATCACTCCGGCGGACATCATGTACGCAAAGGCCATGAAGAAGACGATCAAGCTGCTCGCATACAGCCACCGTGACGGCAGCCAGGTGGTTGCGATGGTTGCGCCTTACCTTGTAGGGAAGGACGATCCGCTTTCCGGCGTGAACGGTGTGTTTAACGCGATTTTTGTCCATGGAAATATGCTCGGGGATGCGATGTTTTATGGCCAGGGAGCCGGCAAGGAGGCTACGGCGAGCGCCGTCGTCGCCGATGTGATCGAGGAGGCACAGGTGCCCGGGCGCAGCGTGATGTCTGAGTGGAGCGCTGTAAAACAGGAGATCACGCCGGTGGCGGATATGAAGACGCGGTTCTTCGTCCGTGTGGGCGGGAAGATTGCCCAGGCTGCACAGATGGAGCGTATTTTCGGCAAGATTCAGACAGTACAGGCAGGGCTGGAGGATGAGTTCGGCTTTGTGACGGAGGTCATGACGGAGCAGGAATACGCAGAGAAAGCGGCGCAGGCCGATGGCATCTGCGGGATGCTGCGCATCCGCGAGAAGTAGTGGGTCCCGCCTTTATCCGATTGCGTGCCTGGCGTCCTCGTAGAACAGTGCCTGTGAGACTGACATATAAGGATCCACATACAGGAGCCCGATGCCTGCGGTGAGCACGCACAGCAGGACTAGCCCGATGAAGGACAGGTCGAGCAGGAGGAGGCGCAGCCGCCTGCCACGCATCAGCCGCCAGCTTTTGGCGAGGAGCTCCCTGCCGGATCCCCACGGATTGTCGTCATAGAGCAGAAGGACGAAAGCCAGGCCGAGTTCCACCCATACATAAGCAACAATGAAAAGTACCGCGGCAGCCAGATACAGAGGCTGCTGCGCGGCGCCGGATAGTATATTCATGAGCATCCACAAGCCGCCGTTGTACACGATGGTCTGCAGGACAAACTGAACCACCGCATATGGCGCGAGCGCTTCCGGGTGATTGGAAAATGCAAAAAACAGATCCGAAAGCCTGGCACGTTCCCCACGTGCCGTTCTCAGGATAATCCATTCCTGCCCGGCTGTCAGGATCGTAAAAAGGATACTGGACAGAAGCGAACAGGCTAGGTACAGGATCAGGGAGAAGCCGCTCCCGCCTGTGGCTATGCCGTTTAGAAGCGAGTTCAGAAGCAGGTTCAGGATCGTTACGATCAGTGTCACGAGCGCAAGGAAAGCATATCTGCCGGGCAGCATGGCACGGGCATCTGCTTTCAGCGCGGCTCTTGTTCTGTTTGTCATAGGTAAGTCCTTTCTCCGTCACGGATCGTGGGCGCATCGTCGGACGGTTCATCTGAGGATGGGCTGTCATCTGCGGGCGCATCGCTGCCGGAATCATCTGATGGGGCGGCGGCCTCGTCTGAATTGTCGTCAGAGAGGAACGGCAGCAGCTCGCCGAGCTGTTCCTCAAGGTCAAAATCAAAATCCCCTGTGTACGTCTGGATGTACTGCTCCACATACGTGCGCATCTGCGGATCCGTCAGTACGTAGTGCACGGCAAACACGGTGACGGTGACTGATGCAGCTATGCCGCAGCAGCCGCAGACGACACCGGCCTTGCCCTTGCCTGTCATGCCGCCGTCGATGCGTGAGAGTATAGCAAAAATCACCGCGAGCGCCCCGCATGGGAGCGCCAGATAAAACGCGGAGCAGAAAATAATGGAGGCGATGCCGCAAAAAAGGGCGGCGCCTGCCATGGTACTGCTGCGGGGTCGTTCACTTGCCCCATACATATCATCAAACATATTATTCTCCAATCATGCTATAGGATAGCATTAAAATAAAGCTGGTGAAAAGGTTGCCATTATGATGTTACTATTCACGGCCTCTCCGCCCTGCAAGCCACAGACCGCCTTCTTCGAAGGCTATATGCCGCTTCGCGTCCTATGTCAGCGGCTGTAGGGGGAGGTTCCTGCTTCGCAGCCAGCTTTGAAATAGATATACAGCCTCTTACGTGCAAGCACGACGAGTCTGCATATCTATTTCAAAGCGGCCGTGAATAGTAACATTATGATAGCACACAAAAAAAACGATGGCAAGGCAATACTTGAATTTGTGCAAAAGATGCGATACACTGGAAAAACACAGGAAAAGTCTGGAGGAAAATATGGATATTATCAATACACTGGCACAGGAGCTTTCGGTGAAGCCGTGGCAGGCTGAGGCTGCGGTGAGGCTGATCGATGATGGGAATACGATCCCTTTTATTTCGAGATACCGGAAGGAGGCTACCGGCTCGCTGAACGATGAGGTGCTGCGTACTTTGTATGAGCGGCTGAATTATCTGCGCGGGCTCGAGGAGAAGAAGGCGCAGGTGCTCGCGACGATTGAGGAGCAGGGCAAGCTGACGGATGAGCTGCGCGCGCAGATTGAGGCGGCGCAGACGCTGGTTGCCGTTGAGGATCTGTACCGCCCGTACCGCCCGAAGCGCCGGACACGCGCGACGGTCGCGAAGGAGAAGGGGCTGGAGCCATTGGCGGCCCTGATCCGGCTGCAGATGACGAAGCGGCCTGTCGAGGAGGACGCGGAGGCATATCTGTCAGAAGAAAAGGGTGTCGCGACGGTGCAGGAAGCGCTTGGCGGTGCGCAGGATATCATAGCCGAGCAGATCTCCGATGAGGCGGACTACCGCACGCGCATCCGAGAGATGACGATGCGCGAGGGGATGCTTGTGAGCGAGGCAAAGGATGAGCAGGCGGAGTCGGTTTACGAGACTTACTACCATTATACGGAGCCGGTAGGGAAAGCAGCAGGCCACCGTATCCTCGCTCTGAACCGCGGCGAGAAGGAGAAGTTCCTGACAGTGAAGATCGAAGCGCCGCAGGAGCGCATTGTCCAGTACCTGGATCATCAGGTCATCACACGGGACAATCCCTACACGAAGCCGCTGCTGGAGGCGGCTGTGCGGGACAGCTATACGCGCCTGATCGCACCGGCGATCGAGCGTGAGGTCAGGAATGGCCTGACAGAGAACGCGGAGGACGGGGCGATTTCCGTATTTGGAAAGAATCTCGAGCAGCTTTTGATGCAGCCTCCAATCGCGGGGCATGTGGTGCTCGGATGGGATCCGGCGTTCCGTACCGGCTGTAAGCTCGCGGTTGTGGACGCTCAGGGCAAGGTGCTCGATACGACGGTCGTTTATCCGACTGCGCCGACCAATGAGGCAAAGATCCGCGCTGCAAAGGACACCGTCAAAAAGCTGATCCAGAAGTATGGTGTGACACTGATTTCACTGGGCAACGGCACGGCGTCACGCGAGTCAGAGCAGGTAATTGTGGAGCTTTTGAAGGAGATTCCGCAGAAGGTTTCCTATATTATTACGAATGAGGCGGGCGCTTCGGTCTACTCAGCCAGCAAACTCGCGACGGAGGAGTTCCCGAATTTTGACGTCGGGCAGCGCAGCGCCGCCTCGATTGCAAGGCGCGTACAGGATCCGCTCGCGGAGCTGGTCAAGATCGATCCGAAGTCGATCGGCGTCGGCCAGTACCAGCATGATATGAACCAGAAGAAGCTTGGCGAGGCGCTCGACGGCGTCGTGGAGGACAGCGTGAACCGTGTCGGTGTCGACCTGAATACGGCTTCCGCGCCGCTGATGGAGCATATTTCCGGCATTTCCAAAACGATTGCGAAGAATATCGTGGCCTACCGTGAGGCGAATGGCCGCTTCCGTGACAGAAGAGAGCTGCTGAAGGTGCCGAAGCTCGGCCCGAAAGCATTTGAACAGTGCGCAGGCTTCATGAGGATTTCGGGCGGAAAGAATCCGCTCGATGCGACCAGCATCCATCCGGAGAGCTATGAGGCGGCCACGAGGCTGATCGAGGAGCTCGGCTATACGCCCCAGTGGGTGAGCGAGCCCGGCGTGAAGCTTATAAAGATCCGCGATTACCGCAAAATGGCAGAGCGACTTGGCATCGGGGAGCCGACCCTGCGCGATATCGTGCAGGAGCTGTGCAAGCCGGGCCGTGACCCGAGAAACGAGATGCCGCAGCCGATCCTGCGCACAGATGTCCTCGAACTTAAGGACCTGAAAGAGGGCATGATCCTCAAGGGAACGGTCCGCAATGTCATCGATTTTGGCGCGTTCGTCGACATCGGCGTACATCAGGACGGACTCGTCCATATCTCGCAGCTCTCCGACAAGAAGTTTGTGAAGCATCCGCTCGAGGTCGTGAGCGTCGGGGATATTGTCGAGGTCAAAGTGCTGGGCGTGGACATGGCGAAGAAGCGGATTTCTCTGACAATGAAAGGGCTGAGGACATAATGTTTATAATATTTATCATAATATTTAGCCAAAATAATTGTTGACAAACAACAAGCCCTATATTATAATACAACTTGCGTCAAGCGAAGGGCGTAAGTAGCCTGAACGGGGTGTGGCTCAGCTTGGCTAGAGCGCCTGGTTTGGGACCAGGAGGTCGCA
>CAYRKA010000034.1:0-19819 GCA_964424785.1 uncultured Lachnospiraceae bacterium
TCCGGTCTTGTCAACATAGATATCATTCCTGACAACCCTGGCGAACGATTCATTTCCCGGATTCAAATATAAACCCATTGTCTCAGCCTCCCTCCGTTTGCTCTATGATACCATTCTTTCGCGGTTTTCGCAATCCTGTAGCTTCTTATTTCTGGTTCCCACGGGACGTTACTATTCACGGCCCCTCCGCCCTGCAAGCCACAGACCGCCTTCTTCGAAGGCTATATGCCGCTCCTGCTCCTGTATCGATGATATCCAAAAAGATAGATTCTGTGTCAAAAGGCCGGAATGTGCGTTTCCGAAAAGAAAATACCTGACTTTTCGACACCAGATAAAGGCTTTTGATATTTACGTGCAAAAAAAGTGATGATACCATACGAACATAGTCAAATTGCACAAGAATCAGGCATGATCAGCAGGATAAAGTTTTCAATATTTCTGAAAATCCTGTTGGAATCAGCTGTATTTCCTGTGTGAGATTATGGATGCGTATGCATCTCATATTAGAAAGGAGGAATTATTCATATGAAAAAAAGATTACTGGCAGTGACGCTGTCGGCAGCGATGGCCTCTACCCTGTTCGCAGGGATGTCCATGAGCGCGTCCGCAGAGGAGAAGGTTCCGTTGACCGGACTTTTCGTATCCCACTCGCTGACAAAGAGTGTGGATGATATGGAGTGGCTGCAGGAGATTGAGGACAAGGCCGGCGTGGATGTCACCTGGGAGCAGATCTATACAGACTGGGATCAGACGAAGTCAACCAGATTTGCATCCGGCGATATCCCGGACATCCTGATCAATGCTACGGTGGCTTCGGATTATACGACTTATGATGGGCTGTTTATGGAGCTGACGGATCTGGTTGCGGAGTATGCGCCGAATGTGACGACCATGTTTGAGGAAGAGCCGGATACGCTGGCACTCGCCAAGACCTACGAAGGTGAGATTTATGCGCTGCCGAAGTTCCAGGGCAAGTGGCCGGACTGCAATGGTGTCCTCTTTATCAATCAGGTATGGCTCGACAATCTCGGGCTGGAGGTTCCGACGACGCTTTCTGAACTGAAGGATGTGCTGATCGCGTTCCGTGACAACGACGCGAACGGCAATGGCGACACTACAGACGAAGTACCGATGGACTTTAATAGCTGGTTTGGCGGCGCATATTCTTTGACGAACCTGATTGGTTCCTGGGGAATCCAGCTTACAAACTGGGGCACCGACGGATATTTTGCGGAAGACGGCGTAGTGAAGAACTATGCAGTGGATGATCGCTATAAGGCGATGATTGAGTATCTGGCTGATCTGTATGCGGAAGGGTTGATCAATCCGAATGCGATCACGAATGACTACTCGATGTTCCAGTCCCTGTCCCGCGGCGATGAGAATGGCGATGCGCTGGTAGGTGTTGTGTTTGGTTGGGAAGAGACTGACAAGTTTGGCCCTACGTTGTATGAACAGTATGTGCCTTGCGGATCGTTTACAGATGATGTAGATGATCTTGCGACGAGCGAACCGCGCTGGACCTACGATTACTCGGGGCTGAATATGAGCTCAGACCGGATCTGCATGAGCGCTTTCTGTGAGAATCCGGAAGCAGCGATGACCTTCATGGATCAGTTCTATGATGCAGAGGTTTCTGTGCAGGTTCTCTTCGGCGGCATCTCCGATGGCTGTGTGGAGAAGGTAGAGGATAACCATTACAAAGTACTGGATCCGCTTGACCCGGATACAGATTCCGGTACATGGAAATGGACCAGCACGATGGCTGACAATGGCCCGATGTACATCAGGAGATCGACTACGATCGATATGGCACAGGATATGACCTATGCCATTGAAGAGAGAGAGCAGTACAAAGATGCCATTGCAAGGATTGATATGGATACGGAATATTATCCGCAGATGCTGATGAAGTATACCGCGGAGGATACGAATAACATGGCAGTGCTCCAGGCGAATGTTACCAATATCACAGATAACTACTGGGCACTGTGGCTGACTGGTGAGTCAGACATCGAATCTGACTGGGATTCTTATGTAGAGGCAGTGAATTCTGCAGGGCTTGCGGATATCCTCAGTATCCGCCAGGCTTCCTATGATTCATTCCGCGCTGAGTAAGTGACAAAATAGCGGCAGCATATGTTGCAGCGCCGGTTTATAGCGGGGTGCGGGGCAATCCGCATCCCGTTTTATGCACACAGGGCGGCAAGGTATTTCAGCGGCAGAGCCGCTGCCGCCCTGGCGCGGGCGGATAGGGTCGATGAATCTCCCCTATCCGATTGCACGGGGCGGCGGTATATTGCTGCTGACGCAGCACGCAGGCTATGCGGGCAGGATGCGGCGCCTGGAAGGAGGAAGGTTATGTCGAAAAAAAAGGTTGCGGTTCCAACAAAGAAAAGAAGCCTGAAGTGGTATCTGATTCATGACTGGCAGCTTTGGGTCATGTTGCTGCCTGGCATTATCTACATATTCATTTTCTGCTATGTACCGATGTACGGGGTGCAGCTTGCATTCCGCGAGTACAATTTCAAAACAGGTATTTATGGCGGGACCTGGGTTGGATTTAAGTATTTCAGACAGTACTTCGAGAGTTCTATGTTCTGGACAACGCTGAAAAATACGTTTGTGACATCCGGCCTGAGCATTCTGCTCGGATTCCCTGCGCCGATTCTCCTGGCCATCGTGATCAACCAGCTGAGGAATGCCAAGTGGAAGCGGGTGCTCCAGACGACAGTATATATCCCCTATTTTATTTCTACAGTCGTTCTGGTATCCATGCTGAACATCCTGCTGGCGAATAAAGGCGGCGTGATCAGCGATTTTCTGAAAACGCTTCATCTCATCCCGTCAGATGCGAACCTTCTGGGCAGCCAGAAATATTTTGTGTGGGTGTATGTAATCTCCGGTATCTGGCAGAGCATGGGGTGGAACAGCATCATTTATCTGGCCGCGCTTTCCTCTGTAGATACGCAGCTGTATGATGCCTGCAAGATTGACGGCGCAAACAACATCCAGACTATCATCCATGTCGAGATCCCGGCACTGGTGCCTACCATAGTGATCTTGTTGATCATGAATATGGGCAGCATCCTGAACGTCGGCTTTGACAAAATATTCCTTATGCAGAATTCGCTGAACCTGGGCGCTTCTCAGGTAATTTCGACCTACGTGTATGATGTAGGTATCAAATCTTCTCAGTTCAGCTTCGCTTCCGCGGTAGGATTGTTTACAAACGTGATCAATTTTGTATTCCTGATGGCTGCGAACTGGATCGGCAAGAAGACAACCGGCACAGGTTTGATGTAAGGGGGTGTAATGATGAATCGATCAGGGAATTCAGGCAAAATCCGCGAACGCCATCTCTCGGACCGGATTTTCCGGGCAGTAGTCGTGGCGGTCAGTATTATAGTGTTTCTGATTATTATTTATCCATTGTGGTTTATTATCATTGCATCCATCAGCAATTCTGATCTGGTGAACCAGGGAAAGGTGGTATTCCTTCCAAGGGATATCCGTTTCTATGGATTCGAGCAGATCCTGGAGGATTCCCGTATCTGGAACGGCTATAAAAACACGATTATTTATGTGGTGGTTGGTACTGTCCTGAACCTTGTGGTGACACTGCCGGCGGCCTATGCGCTGTCGCGCCCGGACTTCAAGGCACGCAATAAGGTGATGCTGTATTTCGTATTTACCATGTATTTTTCCGGAGGACTCGTCCCGCTCTATATGACGGTAAAATCTCTTGGAATTATTGGGACAAGATGGGTTATGATCCTGATGATGTTACTGAATACCTACAATCTGATCATAGCAAGAACATTCATACAGAATTCCATACCAAATGAAATGTATGAAGCCGCGCAGCTGGACGGATGTAATCACTTTAAGTTTTTCACTTATGTGGTGCTTCCGCTGTCCAAGGCAATCATCGCCGTGGAGACCCTGTACTATGCGGTGTACCACTGGAATGACTACTTCACAGCCCTGATGTACAATAATAACAACTCTGATACAGAACCGCTGCAGATGGTGCTGCGCCGCATCCTGCTTCTGAACGAGGCCTACGCGAGCGGCAATGGCGGCGTGCAGGGAGGCTATGCGCAGTCCTCAGCAGATCAGGTGAAGTTCGCGGTGATCATCGTCTCGACCGTCCCGATTCTCTGCTTCTATCCATTCATTCAGAAATATTTCGAGAAGGGCGTGATGATCGGCGCAGTGAAGGGCTGACGGTGTTCTGCTGGTCAAAGTATAGCGCAAGCGAGCATTTACAACAGCAAATTTCAGGAAGGGAGAAGGCTTTCGTTCCACCCCGTAAAAGGAGAGGAAGGAGAGCCTGAATTTTATTCGAAAGCTGTTTGCGGTAGTGTTTCAGGATTTCCAGCTCTTGGCGCTGCCGCTGGGAGAAAACCTGGCCGCCGGGACGGAATATGACGAGGCCAGGGCGCTTTACCTGGCCGCCCAGGCCCAATATTATCATTGACCGCTTCCTGCCCCGGTATTGACATTTTTGGCATCCATGTTATGATGAATGCGGCTCGAAGAGAACATTTGCCGGGAGCCGGCTCTGGCCACTGTGGCGAGGACTGGCTTTCGGGAACGGGCCACAGGAGGACGGCATGGCAAAAATAGACGGAGTGATACTCGACGTGGACGGCACACTGTGGGATTCCACAGGGATTGTGGCCAGGGCATGGACCGCGGCGGTGCGTGACGGCGGGGGCGGAGATTTTGTGGTGACGGCTGATATGCTGAGGAAGCTGTTCGGGAAGACGATGTCGGTGATCGCGGACAACCTGCTGCCGGAGCTTGCCCCGCAGAAGCGTTACGAGATCATGGATATCTGCTGCAGGTATGAGCGTCAGGCTCTGGTGGAGGATGAATGCAGGATCTGTTATCCGGGTGTACAGGAGACGGTCCGGGAGCTGTCAGAGATCGTGCCGGTCTTTATTGTGAGCAACTGCCAGGCGGGCTATATCGAGCTGTTCCTTGAGAAGACGGGGCTTGGCCCTTATGTGACGGATACGGAATGCTATGGAAATACGGGGAAGAATAAGGATGAGAATATCCGGCTGCTTGTGGGGCGCAACGGGCTGAAGCACCCGGTTTACGTCGGGGATACCCAGGGGGATTGTGACGCGTCTCAGAAGGCGGGCGTGCCGTTCGTGTATGCGGCGTATGGCTTTGGCGAGGCTGACCATAAGGATGCGGTGATTGGGAGCTTTGGCGAATTGCCAGGGCTGGTACAGCGAAAATAGATGACGATTCCGAGGGGAGAAACGGGAGGGCTTTGCATGAAAAGGATTTTGTGGATGGTTCTGATGAACCTCTGGTATGTGCCATATGGGCTGGCGCGCCTGCTGACCATGTCCGCGCATCCGGAGCGGTATTCGGTGGAGGAGCGCTATGCTCTGATCAAACAGATTGATAACCGCGCGGTGAAGGGCGGACGTGTCGTGATCGACGGGCACGGGCTTGAGAATCTGCCGGAGGAGGATGGATTTATCCTCTATCCGAACCATCAGGGGATGTTTGATGTGCTCGCGATTTTGCAGATCATGGACAGGCCGATTTCCGTTGTCCTGAAGAAGGAGCTCGCCAACATTCCGTTTCTGAAGCAGGTGTTTGCCTGCCTTGACGCGCTCGCGCTTGACCGTTCGGATGCCAGGCAGGGGATGAAGGTCATCCTGGAGGTGGCGGAGCAGGTCAAAAAGGGGCGTAATTATGTGATTTTTGCGGAAGGGACGCGCAGCCGCAACGGGAACCATCTGCAGGAGTTCAAGGGAGGCAGCTTTAAGAGCGCGACGAAGGCAAAGTGCCCGATCGTTCCGGTGGCGCTGATCGATTCTTACAAGGCGTTTGACACCGGCTCCATTGCGAAACAGACGGTGCAGGTGCATTTCCTGACGCCGATTCGGTATGAGGAGTATCAGGGCATGAAGACGGTGGAGATCGCCGCCCTCGTGAAAGCACGGATCGAGGAGAAGATCGCGGAGTGCGGCGGGGTGTGATGAGAGAGGAGTCGCCGTATGTGTATGGCAGCAGGGATTGGGAGAATGCAGATAGATGGCTCCTTCCCTGCCCGATTGTCAGCTTCATATGAATAACAGGAAAATAGTTGGGGACAATATAGCCTGAGAAATGGCAGTTGTCTCCTTTTTTATGCGCAGGCCCGCGAGAGGAATATTGCTGCTGACGCAGCACGCGGGCCGCGCGGCGAGTAGGTCAGATTACATCTTCCCTACTCGATTGCGCACGGGGCGGCAAGGAGATTTCAGCGGCAGGGTATCTCAGCGGCATGGACTATGGGACGCTGCCGGTATGGAGGTTTGCAGTATGGCAGTCAATCAGATGGCAGGAAAACAAAGCATCTCTTTTCAGGAACCGCCGCATATCATCAGCTGCGGGTCGGTGGTCGGGCCGAAGGAGGGCGAGGGGCCGCTCGGCGAGTGGTTTGATCTCGTTGCGCCGGAGGCAGGGTTTGGAGAAAATACATGGGAGGAAGCGGAGAGCACGATGCAGCAGGAGGCGCTGCAGATGGCGATCGGCAAGGGAAAGCTGGCGCAAAGGCAGGTGCGGTATGTCTTTGGCGGGGATCTGCTGGCGCAGCTCATTGCGACGTCATTTGGGAATGGGGACGCCCAGATCCCGCTGTTCGGGCTTTATGGCGCGTGCTCTACCTGCGGAGAGTCGCTTGCGCTTGCCGCGATGACCGTGGCGGCGGGATACGCTGACTATGCGGCGGCTGTGACGTCAAGTCATTTCGGCAGTGCCGAGAAGGAGTTCCGGTTTCCCCAGGGGTATGGGAATCAGCGTCCCCTTTCTGCTACCTGGACGGTCACAGGGAGCGGAGCCTTTTTACTTTCCGCCAAGGGCGGACATGTGAAGGTCAGCGGGCTCACGCCGGGCAGGATCGTGGACATGGGCGTTAAGGACAATATGAATATGGGCGCGTGTATGGCCCCGGCAGCCTGCGACACGATCTTTGAAAATCTGATGGATTTTAACCGTCAGCCGCAGGACTATGACAGGATTATTACCGGAGATCTCGGGACGGTCGGCCAGACAATCCTGCTCCGGCTGCTGAAAGAGAAGGGATTTGACATTTCACAGCAGCATATGGATTGCGGAATCGAGATCTATGATGCCGAAAAGCAGGATACGCATGCCGGAGGCAGCGGCTGCGGGTGTGCTGCTGTCGTACTCGCGGCGATGATCCTGCCGAGGATCCGAAAGGGAGTCTGGAAACGTGTGCTGTTCGTGCCGACCGGCGCGCTGCTCTCGAAGGTCAGCTTCAACGAAGGCCAGTCGATCCCCGGGATCGCCCATGGCGTTGTCCTGGAGCATATTTAGGGTCTTAAAAAAGGAGTGAAGCTTATGGATTATATAAATGCATTCTGGGTCGGCGGCCTGATCTGTGCCCTGGTCCAGATCTTACTGGAAAAGACAACCCTCTTGCCTGGGCGCGTCATGGTAATTCTCGTCTGCCTCGGAGCGGTACTCGGAGCGGCCGGCATTTACCAGCCGCTGATTGATTTCGCCGGAGCGGGAGCCTCCGTGCCGCTGCTCGGCTTCGGCAATACGCTGTGGAAGGGCGTAAAGGAAGCCGTCGACAGCAAAGGCTTTCTGGGTCTTTTTGTCGGCGGCTTCAAAGCAAGCGCAGTCGGGATCAGCGCGGCGCTGATTTTCTCGTATCTGGCAAGCAGGCTGTTTGAGCCGAAAATGAAGGATCAATGACCGCCCCTGCAAGGCGATCCGAAATGGTATGACCGGGATGGTGCGAGAAAAAACGAGGGCGGCGCTGCCTGTGTTGAGGGCATCCTTACCGCTGCGTAGCGGTTGCCTCCTCAATCAGCTCGCGCGCCACGTATACGCCGCTCGCGGACGCATGGGAGAGCGAGTGGGTGACGCCGCTGCAGTCCCCGATGATGAACAGGCCGGGATAGCGGGTCTCGAGGCGCTCGTTCAGCTCGACCTGCATATTGTAGAATTTCACCTCGACGCCGTACAGCAGCGTGTCGTCGTTGGCCGTGCCCGGAGCGATCTTGTCGAGGGCATAGATCATCTCAATGATACCGTCGAGGATGCGCTTCGGAAGGACCAGGCTCAGGTCTCCCGGCGTGGCGGCGAGCGTCGGAGTCACCATGCCCTCCTCGATGCGCTTTTCGTTGCTGCGACGTCCGCGCACCAGATCGCCGAAGCGCTGGACAATCACGCCGCCGCCGAGCATATTCGAGAGACGGGCGATGCTCTCACCGTAGCCATTGCTGTCCTTGAAGGGCTCCGAGAAATGCTTCGCGACGAGGAGCGCGAAGTTGGTGTTTTCCGTCTGCTTGTCGGCGTCCTCGTAGCTGTGGCCGTTGACCGTGACAATGCCGTTCGTATTCTCATTGACGACGATGCCGTGCGGATTCATGCAGAAGGTGCGCACGTTGTCCTCGAACTGCTGGGTGCGGTAGACAATCTTGCTCTCGTAGAGCTCATCCGTCAGGTGGGAGAAGATCACAGCCGGGAGCTCGACGCGCACTCCGATGTCGACGCGGTTGGACTTCGTAGGGATGTCAAGCGAGCGGCAGATCTGCTCCATCCATTTGCTGCCGCTGCGGCCGACTGAGATGATGCAGCGGCGGCCGCCGTAGGTCACGCCTTTGCTCTCGATCTGATAGAAAAGTTCTGGCGTCTGGGAACCGTCTCCAGTTACCGTTACTGTATCAACTGGCGAATCAAAGAAGAAGTCAACGCTGTCCTTCAGATGATCGTAAAGGTTCTGCAGTACGACGTAGTTGATATCGGTGCCGAGATGGCGTACGGAGGCGTCGAGCAGCTTAAGCTTGTTCTGCATACAGATCTTTTTGAGCTTCGTGCCGGCTGTCGAGTACAGCTTTGTGCCCTCGCCGCCGAAGCGCATATTGATGCTGTCTACGTAATCCATCAGATCAAGTGCCTGCTTCTTGCCAATGTATTCGTACAGCGTCCCTCCGAAATCATTTGTGATATTGTATTTGCCGTCCGAGAAAGCTCCGGCCCCGCCGAAGCCATTCATGATCGAGCAGGTCTTGCAGTGAATGCAGCTCTTGACCTTCACGCCGTCGATCGGGCAGCGGCGCTTCTCAAGCGCATGTCCGGCCTCGAATACCGCGATGCGCAGCGCCGGATTTTGCCTGACAAGCTCATAGGCGGCGTAGATTCCGCCGGGTCCTGCGCCGATTATAATGACATCATACATTTCCATATTGTATCCCTCCGGAATTATATAGTTTATCAGAATCGTTATCATGACAGCCCGCTCCGTGACCAGTAACAATTATAACAGTATTCCAAAATCGTGTAAACCGAAATGTGCGAACGGCTTGACAAAATGATATGTACGGTGATACCTTATACCAGTGCAGAAAACCATTCCAGAAAGCATAGAGGTGTTTAGCGATGCAGGAAATGAAACCGATAAAAGAAGGAAAGGTAAGAGAGATTTATGACAACGGCGACAGCCTGATCATGGTGGCGACAGACCGGATCAGCTGCTTCGATGTGATCCTGAACAATCAGGTGACGAAGAAAGGCACTGTATTGACGCAGATGTCGAAGTTCTGGTTTGACATGACGCAGGATATCGTGCCGAACCATATGATTTCCGTCGATGTGAACGATATGCCGGAGTTTTTCCGTCAGGAACGCTTTGACGGCAACAGCATGATGTGCCGCAAGCTGACGATGCTGCCGGTCGAGTGTATCGTGCGCGGCTACATCACGGGGAGCGGCTGGGCAAGCTACCAGAAGACCGGCAAGGTCTGCGGCATTGAGCTGCCGGAGGGTCTGAAAGAGTCAGACAAGCTGCCGGAGCCGATCTACACCCCGTCGACCAAGGCTGAGATCGGCGATCATGACGAGAATATCTCATTTGAGCAGAGCATCGCCCACCTTGAGAAATATTTCCCGGGCAAGGGAGAGGAGTACGCGAAGAAGCTTTGCGACTGTACGATCGCTCTGTATAAGAAGTGTGCGGAGTATGCGCTTTCGCGCGGCATCATTATCGCAGATACGAAGTTTGAATTCGGCCTGGATGAGAAGGGCAATATCGTGATCGGCGACGAGATGCTGACGCCGGACAGCTCGCGCTTCTGGCCTGCGGACTGTTATGAGCCGGGCCACGGCCAGCCGTCGTTTGACAAGCAGTTCGCGCGCGACTGGCTGAAAGCGAATCCGGACAACAACTGGACGCTCCCGCAGGAGATCGTGGACAAGACGATTGCGAAGTATCTGCAGGGCTATGAGATGCTGACCGGGAAGAAGCTCGCCTGACGGACGTAGAGAGCAGAGAAAGAATTTGTGGCAGTCCTTTAAGGGGCATTCTGATGTGGGAATGTTAATATGTGTCAGGCCCTGAAAGAAATGATGCAGGAGAGCAGAAATGATGGGATTCAACAGGGAATCGAACAGGGAATTCAGCAAGGGATCCGGGAAGCATATAAAGATCTTATTTTAAAGAAGCTGGCAAAGAACAGGACTCCCATACAGATTGCGGATGAACTTGAACTGGAGCTGTCTGAGGTTCAGGAGATGATTGACGCTATTCAAATTGAGTGAATCGAAAAGAAATGAGGATGTGCCATGATGGAAGCTGAAAAAAAGAAACTGCCCATAGGAATTGAAAAGTTTGCTGAATTATAGACAGAGGACTTTTATTACGTGGATAAGACAAGGCTTATCAAAGAGCTCCTTGATCATTGGGCAAAAGTTAATCTTTTTACACGTCCGAGAAGATTCGGCAAGTCCCTGAATATGAATATGTTGAAATGCTTTTTTGAACTGGGCGGAGATAAAGAGATTTTCGACGGACTGGAAATTGCCAGTGAAGCTTCCCTGTGTGAGAAGTATATGGGGAAATTCCCCGTGGTGCTGGTTTCATTGAAGAGCATCAATGCCGGAACTTATGAGAATGCATGGTATTCTGCTGGGAATCCGATGCATGGAGCGTTTCGTCGAATAAAGAATCCGGGGACGGGTACAGTGATATTCTGGTGGAAACGGAGGACGGACGATTGGATGATGCCTGCCGGGGCGCGCTGGAGCAGATTGAGCACAGGAGGTATGAGGAAGAGCTTCTGGAGGAGGGGATTTCTCATATTTTGAAATACGGTGTGGCGTTCCGCGAGAAGAAGTGCAGGGTGATGCTTGCGGGCAGGTTGCGAAATTGGCATAATTGCAACAAGTGATAATAATTTATTTTAAGTTTGCTGAAATCCTTGAAAAGGGCTGTTACACGGAAGGTTGGAGAATCTTTGGCGCAACAGTTCCTTTTTATGTGCGCCGGCCAGGGAAAAAGTGGAAGCAGCGAAAGTATTGAATAAACCGGAAAGCCGTAATATGATTAGAATGTGGAAAAATTGAGAAGAGAGGGAAAAACAAACACGCAGGATGTGTCTAAAGTGCATAAAAGAAAGAAGGGAAATAGGCACATACGTGCAAAAAAGACTAAAATGGGAGATCGGGTTAAAAAAATGATATAGTAATGTCACCATAAGTATTAGCTTGAGAAGGAGGTAGCAAAATGAAAAAGAAACTTTACGCAATGCTGATGGCGGGCACAATGGTGCTTTCGATGGCCACGGCCGGATCTCTCAATGTTATGGCGGAGGAAGACGACATTAAAATAGGAATGTCCTTTATCTCCACATCGGATGCGGTAATTGCGCAGACGTTGGAGCTTGCGCGGGAGGAAGCAGAGGAACTGGGCGCGGAGATCCTGATTTCGGATGCAGGCGGAGATGCAAGTACGCAGTTGGATGCGGTGGAAAATTTTATTGAGTCGGGCTGTGACGTGATCGTAATTCAGGCGCTGGATGCTGCATCGATGTCAGAAAAGGCAGCGGATGCGATGGAGAAGGGCATTAAAGTAATCGCCTACGGTATTGGCCTCGAGAATTGCGATGTGTGGTACAAAAATGACAATACGGTGACTGGTACAGCAATCGGCGAGATGGCAGGCGAGTGGATCAATGAAACTCTGGACGGCAGTGCCAATGTCTGTGTGATCGGATATTCGATGATGGAGGTGCTGCTTGAGAGAACAGAGGCAATCAAGGCGGCTCTGGAGGCAACGTGTGAGGGGGAAGTGAATTTTGCAGCCGAGTTCGATGCGCTTGATGCAGCGACAGGAATGAGCAATATGGAATCCGCACTGGCAGCTCATCCGGAGATCGACGTTGTCGTGTCGATCTCGGACGGCTCGGCAATCGGCGCATATGAGGCGGTGAAGTCCGCAGGGCTTGACAGTGATAAGTTTGGCGTATTCGGTTCTGATTTGTCACTCGTTGCAGTCCAGTATATTCTTGACGGTACGTGTTACAGAGGGACAACGGACGTGGATAATCTCCTGTCCGGGCCGAAGACCGTCGACATCGCGGTTGCTCTTATGAACGGGGAGCAGGAAGAGGATGTCGTTGTAATGGGATGCACAAAGGTTACGGCAGAGAATGCAGGCGATTACGCGTATCTACTTGAGGAGTAATGTATAAACCCCCATGCGCCTTGAGCGTACCACTGCGCTTGAAAGTGTTATCGCGCATGGTTTATCCCTGAACTCAGTTTTCCGCTTCGCGGAAAAGGGTACTTTCATAGTAAGGATAGAAAATATGTCTGAAATTATACTGGAAATAAAAAATGTGACAAAGACATATCCGGGTGTAATAGCGCTTGACCATATCTCTCTTGATTTCCGTAAAGGCGAGGTACATGCGCTGGTTGGTGAGAATGGCGCCGGAAAATCTACAATTATTAAATGTATTGCAGGTGCAGTTAAGCCGGACAGCGGGAGTATCTTGTTGGAGGGAAGGGAGCTTACAGGGAAAAAACTGTCTAAGAACGATGGAAATGGCGTTGAGGTTGTTTATCAGGAATTCAATCTGGCCCCGCAGCTGACGGTTTATGAGAATATCTTTCTTGGGAACCAGATCAAAAAAGGGCCAGGAGGAATCCTGGTAGATAAAAGAGCAATGATTGAAAAGACCAGGGCTCTTTTTCAATTATTAGGAATTAACATCGATCCGGAAGCCCGCATCAGCTCTCTTTCCGTTGCATATATGCAGTTTGTTGAGATTGCAAAGGCAATTTCCAGGAATGCCAAAGTGCTGATTATGGATGAACCGACGGCAACGCTGACGACGGCTGAGGTCGAGGCGCTGATGGAAAATATCAGGCGGCTGAAAGCGCAGGGTGTGACGGTTATTTATGTATCGCATCGGATGGAAGAAATCTTTGAGATTACGGACCGCTGCAGTGTCCTGAGGGATGGTAAGTATATTACAACGGCAAATACAAAAGAGACTTCCCGTGAAGAATTGATCCGTTACATGGTTGGGCGTGAGCTGACAGAGAGCTATCCGGAGAGAAAAGCAACAATCGGAGAAGAAGTGCTCAGGGTAGAAAATCTGAGTGGAAACGGAGTATCGAATGTAAATTTCTCACTACGCAGAGGAGAAATCCTTGGATTTGGCGGGCTGGTTGGAGCAGGCCGGACAGAAACAGCAGAGATGCTGTTTGGCGCGGCGAGGGTTGAGAAAGGAGATATTTATCTCCATGGCAAAAAGATTTCGATACCGAACCCAAGAGCTGCCGTTAATCTCGGAATTGCCCTGATCCCGGAGGACAGAAAACGCCATGGCTTAATATTGGGGAGGAACCTTCTGGAAAATATGACGCTCCCGGTATATCGGAAAATTTCAAGAGCCTCGTTTATCAATTTTAAGCTTCAGAAGAGACTGGGGAAAGAACAGGTTGACGCACTGATGATAAAGACGCCGACGATGGAGCAGTTAGCCAAAAATCTTTCCGGCGGGAATCAGCAGAAGGTGGTTCTTGCAAAATGGCTGATCACAGGAAGCGACATCATTATATTTGACGAGCCGACACGTGGAATTGATGTGAATGCGAAGCAGGAGATTTATAAGCTGATGAACCGACTGGTGGAGGAAGGAAAAGCAATCATTATGATTTCATCGGAAATGCCGGAACTTTTAGGCATGTCAGACCGTCTGATCGTCTTTTCGGAAAAAAGGCAGGTGGGGCAGCTTACAAAAGAAGAGATGGATCAGGCAGGCGTGCTTGATATGGCATCAGGGGACAAATAGAGAGAGGGTTATTATGAAAACGTTGAAAAAGATTTTCAGAGGGCAGGTACTAAGTATCTACATTGCGCTGATCGTGATTGTTGTGCTGTTCTCGATTTTATCACCGAATTTTCTGAAGCTGTCAAATATTCTGACGGTCTTGCGTCAGGTGGCGGCAATGGGGATTATGGCCTGCGGGATGATGTTTGTTATGCTGCTTGGCAATGTGGACTTGTCGGTGGGTACGCAGGTATCGTTAATTGGCATTGTAATGGCTCATTGCATGGTAAAACTGGAGATGGGAATTCTGCCGGCGGTTTTGACCGGCATCTGTCTTGGACTCGTAATCGGCCTGGTCAATGGCTTTGTAGTCACCTGCTGTAAGATCCCGGCAATGATTGCAACGCTTGGTACGTCGTGGGTATTCGAAGGAATCAGCTATACAATCTGCAACGCACAGCCTATTTTTGGGTTCCCTGAAGGATTTTCAGCGCTCGGACAGGACCTGCTGTTTGGCATCCCGATTCCAATCTATTTGTTTGTTCTCTGCTGTATCATAACCTCCGTTGTATTCAACCTGACCTCCTACGGAAGGACATTGTATGCGGTCGGCTCGAACAGTGAAGCGGCGCAATTGTCCGGCGTGAATGTGAACTTTATGAAAATCACTTCTTATGTGATCTGCGCATTGTTTACGATTTTGGCGTCCATCGTGTTCCTTTCCCGCGTGAATTCAGGTAACGCGTCCACAGGAATCGGGCAGGAGATGAATGTACTGACGGCCTGTGTGCTGGGCGGCGTTTGCTTTACCGGCGGTGATGGCCAGATTTCCGGTACGATTGCAGGAGTCATGATCATCGGTGTGATCCAGAATGGTCTGGTCATGCTCGGAGCGGGCGAATATGTCCAGCTTATGGTGAAGGGGCTGATCCTGATTTTTGCGCTTTCGATTGATTCCGTGAAAAAAATAATCCAGTCAAGAAAGACAGCAGCGGCGTAGAGTGAATAGTGAAAATGGCATGAAATATGGAGAAGGGGATTGAATATGCAGATTGCAAAAGGAGTTTATCAACTGTCAGGCCACATTAACGGTCTCAATTCTAATACATTTGCGCTGGATACAGAGGAGGGACTGGTGCTGATTGATACCGGGTATCAGCCTTATTATCTGGAAAAGATGAAAAAGATGCTCGGCTTTTGGGGATTGGCGGATAAAAAGGTTGCTGCCGTGTTTGTTACACATGCGCATTTCGATCATTCCGGGAATGCACATATATTTGAAACGGAGGGGATACCTGTCTATGCAGACGCGGCAGATGCGGATGCTATGGAGCGGGGCGGTGCTCCCGTGATGGAGCAGGTATTTGGTTCGAAATACCATGTATGCAGCCGGGTAAACAGAATCGGGGGCGGAGCAAACTTCCTCTTTGGTCAGACAACAGTGGAGGCAATCAGCCTGCCGGGACATACGGCCGGCTCTATGGGCTTTCTGGCCGATACAGGCGATACAAGGATCCTGTTTGTGGGTGATTTGTTTATTGTTTCAGGTGCAACGCCATCCGATAATATTATGCTGGAGGCGGGTTACAAGGGCAGCGTGGATTACGATAAGGCCGCGAATCTGGCATCGTTTGAAAAACTTCTGGATGTGGAGGCCGATATCATTGCGACAGGGCACAGGGGCGTTTATTACGGGGATAGCAGGGAACTGTTTGCACAAATGTATGAAGTGGCAAAAAAGGAATGCTGATAACGGTTCAACAAAGGAGGAGAGTTTGTTGCGGAAGCGTAAGGACATAATTCAGGACTGTTGCATGAGAAACGATTGGTTTTGTTATGCGACAGTCCTGGCGTCTGTAACAGCCTTAATGCGGCGGCTCTACGAGGCTGGAGTGGCAGTAGCCGTCAAACTGCAGATGATTTTCATTGAAGTTCTCCAGAATCGCGGTGGCCGTGGAACCGTCTGTGATCAGGGTATTGATGAGCCCGTTCTTTGTCGCAGCGAGTATTGCCTGCGCCTTTTTTATGGAGGCGGCGACTGCGATGACCTCCGGAGCCTCCTTGATATGCTCGAAGGAAATGCTGACGCACTTGCGGTTCCAGGAACAGTCGATCAGCTTTCCATCCTTATTATAGAAGCGGGCGAAAATCGCGCCGACAGCTCCCTTGCCCAATAACTCCTGAAGCATTTCCTCTGTCATATAGCCGAGCCAGAGTTCCTTTTTCGTAATACTTTCCATATCGCTGATCCCGGCAAGGATAATATCGGAAAACATCCCCTTTTTTAAAGTTTTTCTATTGTTGGTATCTTCCTGCATTTCCTGCCGGACATAATCGTTCTCGATAAAAAGTGGCATATTAATAAAGTCTGCATGGCAGTTCAGATGATCCGCAATCGTTGCGGTGATTTCCTGCGGTGTACAATTGGGGGTTTTGCACGGTACACTGCCCATAAGCTGCACCACGCTAAGCGGGGATATTTGAGCCGGGATGTAGAGGGAATTGGCCACGTCACGTATTGTCGTACCCCACGAGGTGCCGATCACCATATTCTTTTTCAGCCTGGACACTGTGTATTCTGCGGCGAGCTGCGCCACATCCTGCTGGATAAAGGCCGGATTGCGCCCGCGGTTGTTGAGAACACGGGCCTGCTTTAAACCGAGGCGAGAACAGAGCCGCTCCTCCATCTCGTAATGCCGGGCATATTCTGTATAGCGGTAATTCACGGTAAAGCTGACAATATTGCTGTCGATGGCTTCTTTGATCAGCCGGGAAACGCGGGATCTCGAAAGGCAAAGCCGCTCCGCGATCTGATTCTGATCCAGCCCCCGCTCGTAGTAATCACATGCTACCTCTGCAAGGAGGCTCATTTTTTTCATTTCTTTTTCTGTCATGATATTCCTCTCTAATTGTAATTGACGAAGCCTGCAAGGTATGCAAGGGTTGTTAAAACAACTATTTTTAGAATTATAACACCGGGAATTGAAATTGAAAAGACGAATATGGAATTGTGCGCAAAATTTGTTACATAGAAAACGCATATTTGTGCAAAAAACGGCATTTTTATGTGTGGCTCTGAGGGTGTGATATATTGAAGCCACAAGAAAATCGTTTATAGTTTCCTTGTTTTGAAGGAAATGTACAAAACATCATTTATATTATAAGGAGGATTTTATTATGGCAGCAAATTACAGAGAGCCAAACATTATTTTCGGGGGATGGACAGACAAGCCGGGGACAGGAATTATCGTGACAGGCGCAGCATCAGGCATTGGCGCGGCAACCGCTATTCTGGCAGCACAGCATGGGCTTAAGGTCGCAGCGTGGGATATGTTCGTACAGGGTGTAGATGAGACGATTGAGCGTGCAGGCGAATACGGCTGCAACATCAAGCCGATCCAGGCGGATCTTGGCTCGGATGAGGATGTGGCGCGCGCTATGGAAGAAACGCTTGCGTTCTGCAAGCCGAAGTATCTCGCAAATGTGGCCGGGCCGAAAATGCTGAATACGCAGTGGAATTATCAGGAAGTAACCGGGATTGCCTGCGGCATGATCCATCGCCTCTGCCTTGCATTTGAAGCGTTGGATCTCGAGCCGGGCGCGGCAATCTGCAATGTCGCGGCAGTCGCAGGCGTTTTTGAAGGCGGCGGCGGAGATCCGTGGTATGCGACCGCCAAGGCCGGTATTGCCGGATACACGAAGAATCAGGCGGATGCGCTGAAGGGACGCGTGAGAATGAACTGTGTGTGCCCGGGCGGCCCGATCCATACGCCGCGTAACCATAGTGCGGTAGAGGGAGAGCATATGCAGCATTTGATTTCCATCAATCCGATGGGACGCCCGGGGCGCCCGGAGGAGGAAGCAACGGTGATACTGTTCCTGTTAGGACCGGCTTCCAGCTATGTGAACGGTCAGGTAATCGCAGTAGACGGTGGACTTACTCTTGCAAGATAAACAGACGGGGAGGGAAATGACATGATTGCACAGGGAAGAAAAGCGGCATTGCTGAATGCAATGCAGAAATTAGAGGCATACCGGCAGATCCAGAATGAAATGGGGCGTGCAGTAGCAGCTTTCAACTTCCGTCAGGCGGATCGCCTGCTGGGTTTCTTTGCTCTTGACAAGGAGGATGTTTCCCTGGAATACGCAGATGAGGGCGTATTCAACGGGCCGGATGCAGTGAAGACGATTATCCATGACGTAGTCGGGAAGGAGCCTGAGGCTGGCGAGATGCTCGATATGCAGCTTACGACACCGATCATTGAGATCGCAGACGACCTTCAGACGGCGAAATGTGTCTGGTGGATGCCGGGCGCAGGTGCGATTCCTCAGGAGAACGCCGATCCGATGGCGATCTGGGCATGGGGCGAGCTGGCCGTTACCTTTTTGAATGAGGGCGGCGCATGGAAAATCTGGAAGCTGCATTACTTCCGTTACATGAAGTGCGATTATAAGAAAGGCTGGGTAGATGATACCAGCATGATCAACCGGCTGAACACGCCGCTGCACCCAATGGCAGACACCACGACTTATCACAATCCATATTCCCCGACAAACATCCGCGTAGGTATTCCGTGTCCGCCGAAGCCGTATGCATCCTATACGGAAGCAGATAACAGATGGGAACTGGACGAGAATAAGAACTGGTAAGAAAGGAGAGCGGAAAATGATTGATTTGACAATTGAAGATTTCGACCTCCTGACAGACGAAGAATTTGAGGCACTGGAGCTGGAAGTGGGGAGACTGACCTCCTGCTGGATGGTATCCAATATGCGCGGAGGCTCCGCAATTTACTGGGATGACCAGCGGATCGGGGAAAAACGCCACGAATATATGGCATTAAAGCATCCGAGCGTGAATGTGGAGGCGGAAATGGCCTTTCGCAATAAGGCGGTCGTTGATTCGCTGGAGGGCAATTCCCTAGTCCATCCTCTGACAACGCCGGTTATCGTAGTGGATAAAACCAATACGAAATGCCGTTCCGTGTGGAGATCCATCGGCGTGGAGGGTCTGTCAAAATTTCGCGAAACGCCTGCAGCTATTGTATCTCTTGGCAGCGTACCGGGAGCCAATGTGGTGGAGGACGGCGAGTGGAAGCGGCTGTGGGGCGCATGGCTGAGACTGACCAAGAATGAATATCATGTGGGCTGGGTAGAGAGCATGGTTCCGACCAATACGAGGCCGCCTCTCACTCCGGAGCAGGATCGTGCTATGCTTGGCAAGTATGCTTACCAGAAGGATGAAGTGCGCCAGCCGGCGCCGGAACCGCCTCATGACGACACCTGGGAGATCTGGCCGGATGAGACGGAGATATGCTGGCAGTTCATAAATCTTGAAAAATGACCGGCAGAGCAAAAGGAAGCGTGGAGAGGGAGAATGGCCTGAATGATCCACTGATTGTCCGATATTTCGATTACATTAAAAATATTGTGACAAAGGGAGATTTCGGCAACTCCTACAGAAACGGAAAGCCGATTACCGGTGACCTGATTCAACGCTGGCCGACCACCCTGAAGGTATGTCTGCTGAGCCTGTTTGTGGCGGCGCTGATTGGTATTCCCCTTGTGGAATACTGTCCGCGCTGAATCTGCGATGGCTGCCGATTTCAGGAAGCTATGCGCCGGTTTAGAAATAAAATTGCAATGGCAGGCTTATCCCAGCTCCTAAAAATTTTTGATATTATTTTCCCCATTTCTTCCTCCTGAATTTTGCA
>CAYRKA010000035.1:0-19660 GCA_964424785.1 uncultured Lachnospiraceae bacterium
CGCCAAAATGAAAAAAAGGGCTTGATTCAGGGAACCGGATTGTGTATTATAGTAGGAGCGGCTAATTTGCCGAATGAGAATGATTCCGGGAACAGGAGGAGGAAACCAGTATGCTCAATTTATTATCGGAGACCACATCGTCTGCAGGCGGCGGGATGCTGCTGATGGTTGTATATATTGTGATCATCGGCGCAGTAATGTACTTTTTCGCGATCAGACCGCAGAAGAAGGAGCAGAAGCGCATGAACGCACTGCTGGCGTCGCTCGAGACGGGCGATACCGTTGTGACGACGAGCGGATTCTACGGCGTTGTGATCGATATTACCGATGAGGACTGCATCGTGGAGTTTGGCAATAACAAGAACTGCCGCATTCCGATGAAGAAGTCAGCGATCGCTGAGGTGGAGAAGCCGGGCGAGGCATAAGATTCTGAAAGGGCAGGGCGTCACTGAGGTGGCGCCCTTTTTTAATTTCCCGGAAGAAACAGTTGAAATGTTAAAAAAAATACATTATTATAGGTTGATAAGACTCTCACGGGGTGGGCATACGTCCGTATATGGGCGGCAGTCTTGCAGAAAGGATGAATTAAGATGGCAGTACATAAAATAGCGGTCATCCCTGGCGATGGGATCGGGCCGGAGATCGTGGCGGAGGCGCGCAAGGTGCTGGACGCTGCCGCGGGTAAATTTGGATTTGAACTGGAGTACACGGAGCTCCTGATGGGAGGCGCATCGATCGATGTGAACGGCGTCCCGCTGACTGACGAGACGATCGCGGCGGCGAAGTCGGGCGAGGCAGTCCTGATGGGCTCGATCGGAGGGGATGCGAAGACCTCTCCGTGGTACAGGCTGGATCCGCAGCTGCGCCCGGAGGCCGGGCTTTTGAAGATCAGGAAGTCCCTAAATCTGTTTGCGAACCTGCGCCCGGCGTATCTGTACGAGGAGCTGAAGGCCGCGTGTCCGCTGCGCGATGATATCATCGGCGAGGGGTTTGATATGATGATTATGCGGGAGCTGACCGGCGGCCTGTATTTCGGGGCGAGGGAGACAACCGTACAGGATGGCGTGCGCCAGGCGAAGGACACGCTTGTGTATAATGAGAATGAGATCCGCAGGATTGCGGTCAAGGGCTTTGACATTGCGAGGAAGCGCCGCAAAAAGGTCTGCAGCGTGGACAAGGCGAACGTGCTCGATTCGTCGAGGCTGTGGCGGGCGGTTGTCGAGGAGGTCGCAAAGGATTACCCGGATGTCGAGCTGTCCCATATGCTTGTTGACAACTGTGCGATGCAGCTGGTCCGCGACCCGAAGCAGTTTGACGTGATCCTGACGGAGAATATGTTCGGCGACATTCTTTCAGATGAGGCGAGCATGGTGACAGGCTCGATCGGTATGCTCTCGTCGGCGTCGCTGAACGAGACGAAGTTCGGCCTCTATGAGCCGAGCCACGGTTCCGCGCCGGATATCGCGGGCAAGGGCATTGCGAACCCGATCGCGACGATTCTGTCGGCAGCGATGATGCTGCGCTATTCGCTTGACCTCGACGATGCGGCGGACGCGGTCGAGGCGGCGGTGAAGCAGGTACTAAGGGAAGGATACCGCACAGGCGATATCATGTCGGACGGCTGCAAGCTGGTCGGCACGGAGGAGATGGGCGCCCTGATTGCGGCGAGAGTATAGGAGGAGAACATTATGAAGAGTGACGCAGTGAAAAAAGGGATCCAGCAGGCGCCGCACCGCTCCCTGTTCCATGCGCTTGGCATGACAGAGGAGGAGATGAAGCGGCCGCTTGTCGGTATTGTGAATTCCTACAATGAGGTCGTTCCGGGCCATATGAACCTTGACAAGATCACCGAGGCGGTCAAGCTCGGTGTGGCGATGGCGGGCGGCGTGCCGAGGGAATTCCCGGCGATCGCGGTCTGCGACGGGATCGCGATGGGCCATGTCGGCATGAAGTATTCGCTTGTGACCCGTGACCTGATCGCAGATTCGACGGAATGCATGGCGATCGCGCATCAGTTTGACGCGCTCGTGATGATCCCGAACTGTGACAAGAATGTGCCGGGTCTTCTGATGGCTGCGGCGAGACTGAATATCCCGACGATTTTTGTGAGCGGAGGCCCGATGCTGGCCGGCCATTTAAAGGGCAGGAAGCGCAGCCTCTCAAGTATGTTTGAGGCGGTGGGCGAGTACACGGCAGGCACGATGACGGCTGAGGAGGTCGCGGAGTACGAGGAGAAGGTCTGTCCGACCTGCGGCTCCTGCTCGGGCATGTACACGGCGAACAGCATGAACTGCCTGACCGAGGCTTTGGGCATGGGACTCAGGGGCAACGGCACGATCCCGGCTGTCTATTCAGAGCGTATCCGCCTGGCGAAGCTGGCCGGTATGCAGGTCATGGAGCTTTGGAAGAACGATATCCGCCCGCGCGACATCATGACGGAGGCTGCGTTTATGAATGCGCTCACGGTTGATATGGCGCTGGGGTGTTCGACAAACAGTATGCTTCATCTCCCGGCGATCGCGCATGAGGCTGGAGTCGAGCTGAATGTCGATATCGCAAATGAGGTCAGCGCGCGCACACCGAATCTTTGCCACCTCGCGCCTGCAGGCCCGACCTATATGGAGGATCTGAACGAGGCCGGGGGTGTCTATGCTGTGATGAATGAGCTGGCGAAGAAGGATCTGCTGGATCTCAGCTGCCTGACTGTGACCGGAAAGACAGTCGGCGAGAATATTAAGGGATGTGCCAATCAGAACCCGGAGGTCATCCGTCCTGTGGAACATCCGTACAGCGAGACGGGCGGACTCGCGATCCTCAAGGGCAACCTTGCCCCGGATTCTGGCGTCGTGAAGCGTTCCGCCGTTGTGCCGGAGATGATGGTACACGAAGGACCGGCGCGCGTCTTCGACTGTGAGGAGGATGCGATCGAGGCGATCTTCGGCGGCAAAATCGTGGCGGGTGATGTTGTGGTCATCCGCTATGAGGGTCCGAAGGGCGGCCCGGGCATGAGAGAGATGCTGAACCCGACCTCCGCGATCGCGGGCATGGGGCTCGGATCTTCTGTCGCACTGATCACGGATGGCCGTTTCAGCGGCGCTTCGAGAGGCGCTTCGATCGGCCATGTGTCGCCGGAGGCAGCGGTCGGCGGACCGATCGCGCTTGTCGAGGAGGGCGATACGATCCGGATCAATATCCCGGAGTGCAGGCTTGAGCTGGCGGTCAGCGACGAGGAGCTCGCGGCGCGGCGCGCGAAATGGCAGCCGAGAGAGCCGAAGATCACGACCGGCTACCTGGCACGCTATGCTGCGATGGTGACGTCAGGCAACCGCGGCGCGATCCTGGAGCTTCCGCGATAGGAAAGAAGTGTCCGGCTAGCAGCGCTTTTTTCGATGAATGACAGAAATAGAAAGGAACACCCCATATGAAATTAAATGGTTCTGAAATTGTAATCGAGTGTTTGAAGGAGCAGGGAGTCGACACCGTCTTCGGCTATCCGGGCGGCGCGATCCTGAATATCTATGATGAGCTGTACAAGCACAGCGGCGAGATCAGGCATGTCCTGACCTCCCATGAGCAGGGAGCCTCCCATGCGGCGGACGGCTATGCGCGCGCGACCGGCAAGGTCGGCGTCTGCATGGCGACATCAGGGCCGGGCGCGACGAATCTCGTGACCGGTATCGCGACCGCGTACATGGACTCTGTGCCGGTCGTCGCGATCACGGCAAACGTCGGCGTGGCCGCGCTCGGCAAGGACAGCTTCCAGGAGATCGATATTACAGGCGTCACCATGCCGATTACGAAGCACAATTTTATCGTGAAGGATGTCACGAAGCTTGCGGATACGATCCGCTGGGCGTTCCGCATTGCGAAGGAGGGCCGCCCGGGTCCTGTCCTCGTCGACATCCCGAAGGACGTGACGGCTGCTGTGACGGAGTACGAGCCGGAGGAGCCGGAGCCGATCGCGCGCAGCACGGAGTACATAAAGGAAGACGCCCTCGCTGCTGCCGTGAAGCTGATCAATGAGAGCAGGAAACCGTTTGTCTTTGTCGGCGGCGGCGCGGTGATCTCTGACGCGGAGCAGGAGCTGGCGGAATTCGTCGCGAAGGTACATGCGCCTGTGGCGGACTCCCTGATGGGCAAGGGCGCTTTTGACGGCAAGAACGAGCTCTACTGCGGTATGCTCGGCATGCACGGGACGAAAGCGGCGAACCTCGGCGTGACACAGTGCGACCTGCTGATCACGGTGGGCGCGCGGTTCAGCGACCGTGTCGTCGGCCAGGCTTCGAGCTTCGCGAAGAACGCGAAAATCCTGCAGATCGATATCGATCCGGCTGAGATCAACAAAAATATCGTTGTCGATACGTGTATTATCGGCGATGTGCGGGAGGTGCTGAAGCGCCTGAACGGGCGGATTGAGGAGCACCGGCACGATGAGTGGGATGAGCAGGTCAAAGAGCTCATGAAAAAGTATCCTCTGAAATACAATGAAGAGGGATTGACCGGCCCGTATGTGGTCGAGGAGATCTACCGTCAGACGAAGGGAGATGCGATCATCGTCACCGACGTCGGACAGCATCAGATGTGGGCCGCGCAGTATTACAAATATCCGAAGCCGCGTACGCTGCTGACATCCGGGGGGCTCGGCACGATGGGCTACGGCCTCGGCGCTGCGATCGGCGCAAAGGTCGGATGCCCGGAGAAAACGGTGATCAACATCGCGGGCGACGGCTGTTTCCGCATGAACATGAATGAGCTTGCGACGGCGGCACGCTACAATATCCCGGTGATTGAGGTCGTGATCAACAACCATGTTCTGGGCATGGTGCGCCAGTGGCAGACCCTGTTCTACGGGAAACGGTATTCGCAGACTGTCCTGAATGATAAGGTTGATTTCGTGAAGGTGGCTGAGGCGCTCGGTGCTGAGGGCATTCGCGTCACGAAGAAGGAGGAACTGGCTCCTGCGATCGAGCGGGCTGTTTCGCTTGGCCGCCCGATTGTGGTCGACTGTGTGATCGACTGCGACGACAAGGTGTTCCCGATGGTTCCGGCCGGAGCCCCGATCGCGACGGTATTTGACCAGGATGATGTAGAGGAGTAGATGGTTTGCCGGGAATGGCCGGCGCCATCTGAGGAGGATGAAAAAATGAGCAGAGTGTATAATTTTTCAGCAGGCCCGGCTGTGCTCCCGGAGGAAGTGCTCCGCGAGGCGCAGGAGGAGATGCTGGACTACAGAGGCTGTGGGATGTCCGTGATGGAGATGAGCCACCGCTCGCAGGTCTTTGACGACCTGCTCCATGAGGCGGAGGCGGATCTGCGTGACCTGATGCAGATCCCGGACAATTATAAGGTCCTGTTCCTGCAGGGCGGCGCAAGCCTGCAGTTCGCGATGATCCCGATGAACCTGATGAAGAACCGTGTGGCGGATTATATCATCACAGGGCAGTGGGCGAAAAAGGCATGGCAGGAGGCGAGGAAGTACGGCCAGGCGAATGTGATTGCTACAAGTGAGGATAAGACCTTCTCCTACATCCCGGACTGCAGCGACCTGCCGGTCAGCGGGAATGCCGATTACGTATATATATGTGAAAATAATACAATCTATGGCACCAAATATAAGAAGCTTCCCAACACGAAGGGCAAGCTGCTCGTCGCGGACGTTTCGTCCTGTTTCCTCTCGGAGCCGGTCAATGTCTCAGATTACGGGATCATCTACGGCGGAGTCCAGAAGAATATCGGGCCGGCCGGCATGGTGATCTCGGTGATCCGCGAGGATCTGATTACAGATGATGTGCCGGAGTCTACGCCGACGATGATGAGGTTCAAGACGCACGCGGATGCCGGGTCGCTGTACAATACGCCGAACTGCTACTGCATTTACATCTGCGGCAAGGTATTCAAATGGCTGAAGAAAAACGGCGGCCTCGCGGCAATGAAGGCGCGCAACGAGGAGAAAGCGAAGCTTTTGTATGATTTCCTCGACCAGAGCCAGATGTTCAGGGGGACCGTTGTGAAGGAAGACCGTTCCCTGATGAACGTGCCGTTCGTGACCGGGGACAAGGAACTGGATGCGGAATTTGTGAAGGCTGCCGAGGCGGAGGGGCTGGTCAACCTCAAGGGACACCGTACGGTCGGCGGCATGCGCGCGAGCATCTACAACGCGATGCCGAAGGAGGGCGTGGAGAAGCTCGTGGCATTTATGGGAAAATTTGAGGAGGAGAATCGCTGATGTATCGTTACAAATGTCTGAATCAGATCTCGGAGGTTGGCCTGAAGCGGTTCTCCGCGGAATATCAGCAGACGCAGGAGCTCGGCGAGGCGGACGCAGTGCTGGTGCGCAGCGCGAAAATGCATGATGTGGAGCTGCCGGATACGCTGCAGGCGATCGCGCGCGCGGGGGCGGGAGTGAACAATATTCCGCTCGACCGGTGCGCAGAGAAGGGAATTGTAGTATTTAATACGCCCGGGGCGAACTCCAACGGCGTCAAGGAGCTTGTCTTTGCCGGTATGCTGATGGCGGCGCGCGATATCATCGGCGGCGCGAACTGGGTGCAGAGCCAGGCCGGGAACCCGGATGTGTCCGCCGCGACCGAGAAGGAGAAGAAGCGCTTCGCGGGCAGTGAGCTTCAGAACAAGAAGCTCGGTATCATCGGCCTCGGGGCGATCGGCGTGCAGGTGGCGAATGCCGCGACGCACCTCGGGATGGAGGTCTACGGCTACGATCCGTATATTTCGGTGGACGCCGCATGGAACCTTTCGCGGAGCATCCGCCATATCAATGATGTAAATGAAATTTATGAACAGTGCGACTATATCACAATCCATGTGCCGCTGCTCGATTCGACGAGAGGGATGATCGGAAGAGAGGCGATTGCGCGCATGAAGCCGAATGTCGTGCTCCTGAACTTTGCGCGTGACCTGCTGGTTGACGAGCAGGCAGTGATCGAGGCACTCGGGGAAGGACGTATGCATCGGTACGTCTCGGATTTCCCGAATGTGCTGACGGCTGGCAGGAAGGGCGTGATCCTGACGCCGCATCTGGGCGCTTCGACCGAGGAGTCGGAGGATAACTGTGCCGTGATGGCGGTCAAGGAGATCATGAATTTCCTCGAGAATGGCAACATCCGCAATTCCGTGAACTATCCGAACTGTGATCTCGGCGTATGCGAGGCGGAGTCGCGGCTTGCGGTCTACCACAGGAATGTGAAGAAGATGATCAGCCGCTTTACCGACGTGCTTTCTGATATGAATATCGTGAATATGAGCAATACGAGTAAGGGTGATTATGCGTATACGCTGTTTGACCTCGATACGAAGGTCACGCAGGAGATTGTGGAACGGATCCGGGCGGTCGAGGGGACGGTCAGGGTGCGTGTTGTGAAATAACCGGGGGAGTACAGATGGCCGACGCGGGGCTTCTGCTTCTGCCATGGCTCTGTCCGGCATAGCAAGGTATTCGGCATTTCTTTTTGCTTTTTGCAAATCTTCATATTCTGCCTGGGATATTACATACACGTTTTTGTTGTTTTTGCGTGGAACAAAAACAGGATCCCCGGAATCAGCAGAAAACGTAAGACAGCCTGCGCGGACTGACAGCATGGATAAAGGGGGAAATCAGGGATGGGGTACCGATTGATTATTGCCGATGATGAACCGAAGATCATTCAGCTCATCCGGCAGCTCGGCCATTTCGGGGAGATGGGAATTGAGATTGTAGATGAATGCCATACGGGACAGGAGGCATTCGAGAGCATTGTAAAGAACAGGCCCGATTTTGTGCTGTCTGATATCAAGATGCCGGTGTACGATGGGATTGAGCTGATCCGGATGGTGCGTGATGCGCAGCTCGATCCGTTGTTTGTGCTTCTGAGCGGCTACCGCCATTTTGAGTATGCGCGGAGCGCGGTTTCCCTGAATGTGATGGATTATCTGCTCAAGCCGATCGATGAGGATCAGCTCAACGAGACGCTGAAGAAGGTCTGTGCCAGGATCGACCAGCAGAGGCTGCAACGGGAGGATCAGGAGTCATTGTCGCAGCTCCGCGCGAATCGGAACCGTCAGGATATGGAACGATTCTGGAACCGCCTTGTCTGCGGGGACCATTCGGTGGAGGATATCTGTTTTTCATCAGAAGAGGCCTGCAACAGGGCCTTTCATACGGAATTTGCGGAAGGCTGTTATCAGGCCATCTGTATTTTTTCGAACCTCGGGGCGATCCTCGGGAGCGGGGATACGGTCAGCAGCAGCAAAGTGGATTCGTTTATCGATGCAAGCTTCCGGAATCTGGCGAAGGTTTACTGCTACAATACATACAAGGGCTATGTGCTGATCCTCAATTTCGCGGAGGAGAAGCGTTCAGAGCTCCATCAGGCAGTCTCGGCGCTGTATTATAAGATCCGCGACCTCAGGGAGATTTACGGGGAGATCCGGGTAAGTATCGGCTGCAGCCTGATCAAGCGTTCGGTACGGGAGCTCGAGGAGGCATGTATGGAGGCGCAAAGCGCGGAATGGGGCAGGCTGGTGCTGTCCGCGAATGGCGTGCTGGACTATGGCCAGGTGGCCGGGTTGCGGCGCTTTTCACGTGAGGAACTGGTTCCGCGGGAGGAGTATGCACAGATTTGCGACTGTATCAAGTATCTGCGCACAGAAGAGCTCGGAGATGTATTCGAGAGGATTTACCAGAGGGCAGGCGGGCTCAACAACGCGAACCCGCAGGATATGCTGCAGTCCTTCTTTTACCTGCAGACAGCGATGCTTGCCTGTTTCGAGGATCATGAAAAGAAAAAGCGGATCGATGAGGACAGCCACTATGCGTATTTCAACGGCAGGAGTTTCCAGCAGGTGATCCGCAATCTTTTCCTCGTGTGCCAGAAATATCTGGAAGAGGAGAAGGCGCAGCTGAAGGAGAAGATGGGCAGGCCGATCCGGATGGCGGCAAGCTTTATCCAGGAGCACTATGGGGAGCAGATTTCGCTTGAGGATGCGGCCGCGGCAGGCAATGTGTCGCCGACGTATCTGAGCAAGCTTTTCAAAAATGAGATGGGCATCGGGTTCAATGAATTCCTGACGCAGGTGCGGCTTGAGGAGTCGGAGAAGCTGCTTGCGCAGACGTCGCTCCCGGTTCGGGAGATTGCGGCCAGGGTCGGCTATCTCGATGAAAAATATTACTCAAAGCTGTTCAAGAAGGCTACAGGGATCAAGCCGACGGATTACAGGAAGATCTACAGCTAAGGGATTGCCCCTTGCACCAGGTACAGCGCCCGGTGCGGCAAGGAGAGCTCAGCGGCATTCCCGATCCGATTGGGATACGCAGCATGGTGGGGCATCCTGGATCAGAAGCTATCCGGGAAAGGACAGAGGATGATGAATGTGAACCTGGCGGTATTACTGGCGGCTATTCTGGCTGACCTGGCGCTTGCTGCCGCCTGTTGCATGGGAGCGCCCGGCGCGTTCCTTGTGGCAGGGGCGCTTGTGCTGTTTGCACTGCTCCTTGTGTCGGTTTTCCTGGCGGTGAAGCAGCAGAGGCTTCTGGACTTCCTGAGGCAGGAGAGCAGACGGAAAAAGGCGCAGGACATGGTGAATTGGGACAGTGAGGAGACGGAAGAGCTCAAGCTGATCCGGCAGCGGATGGAGCTGTCAGTGCTCCAGGAGCAGATCAATCCGCATTTCCTGTACAATACGCTCGACAGCATCCGCAGCCGTGCACTGATGGACGGGCAGAAGGAGATCGCGAAGATGACCGAGATTCTGTCGCGCTTTTTCCGATACTGCATCAGCAGCACGGACCAGCTTGTGAAGGTCCGGGAGGAGCTTCATCATATCCAGGATTATTACTATATCCAGAAATACCGGTTTGAGGACAGGCTCGAGATGGAAGTCTGGGTCGAGGATGAGGACATCTATGATTTCTATCTGCCCCGTATGACGCTGCAGCCCCTTGTGGAGAATGCGATGGTGCATGGCCTCGAAAGAATGGCGGGCAAGGGGATGCTGACGCTGCGGCTGTTCCGCACGGATGACCGGCTGCTGATCCTGATTTCGGATAACGGGATCGGGATGAACCGTGACCAGCTTGCCAGCCTGAACGGGCGGATGAAGAACCAGCAGTTTAATGCGGGGAGGACAAAGGGCAGGCACAGCGGGATTGCGCTGAACAATGTGAATGCACGGCTGAAGCTTACATTTGGGGATGAGTATGGGATCCACTACCGCTCGATGGAGGGGGCGGGCACAGATGCCTGGGTGACGCTCCCGGTGGTGGACGTGTTTTCACGCGTGAAGTATGAGGAGAAGACGGCGCTATGAAGGAATTGTTCCGATTGTCGCATGCCGTACAGGAGGGGCGGATGGAGGACGCGCTGCGGGATTACAGCCTGGAGGTCTATGAGGGAGAAATCGTGTATATCCAGGGGATGGCGGGGAGCGGGATCCGGACGCTTGCGGAGGTGTTTGCCGGGGACAGCCCGCTCTCGGGCGGGCAGCTTTTCCTGGAAGGGCGAGAGGTGAAAGACTACAACCGCAGCAGTGCCTGGCAGTATCAGATTTATACGATCACAGCCGAGCGGGACCTGGTGGAGACGCTCACCGTCGCGGAGAACCTGGAGGCCGTGCGGTATCTGCCCTTTGCAGGCAAGCGATATAACCCCAAGCAGGCAATCCTGCGCACACAGGAGTATCTGGATCGGGAGCAGGTCAGGCTCGACGCCGGGGCGCCGCTCTGGCGGGTGAGCCGGGGTGACCGGGGCAAGCTGAGCATCCTGAAAGCCAAAATGCACGGCGCACGGCTGATTGTGCTGGATACGGCAGGCGGGCTCTATGACGGCAGGAGCGCGGAGGAGCTGTGCGAATTGATCCGCAGGGCCAGCCGGGAGGGCATTACCTTTGTGATCCTGGCGGAGTATTATACGATGTTTGCCGAGATCGCGAGCAGGATACAGATTATTTCGGACGGGATCGACCTCAAGGATTTCGGGAGGGCTGACGAAAAGATCAGGAAAATTCTGCGCAACCAGGTGACAGCCATGCCGCGCAGGCCTTCAGCCGACGGGACGGAGGAGGCTTCGCGCAGCTTCCTCGGACTCTATGATTACGAGTGGGAGATGGAGGACGGGCTGTGGCCGTACCTCAGGAGCGTGCGGGAGTACAACCCCGCGGCCTGGGGCACTTGGATCGCGGCTGCAGTCCCGGAAAATGGAGAGAGCCGCTGCGGGAATACGATCGTGATTCCGGCGAACAGCGAGGAGCTCCTTTTTGAGAACCTGAGCGTCGCGGACAACCTGATCCTGCCGATCCAGGGCAGGGTCGGGAAAACCTTTGCGGGGATTATACAGAAAAATATTCGGGCGAATGTAGCGGAGCATTTTTACAGGCAGACCGGGATCCCGCGCACGAAGATTGCCGTCGGGCAGCTCACAAGGGTACAGAAAAAGATCCTTTCGATCTGCAGGTGGGAGCTTGAGAAGCCGGAAATCATGATATTTGAGAGCCCATACGGGGGCATGACGGCTCAGGAGAGGACTGTGCTGAGACGTTATTTGCAGGACATATCGCTGCGCGGCACCCGGGTGATTTGTTTTTCCAAGTCGATGGAGGAGCTGCGCAGGGATTGCGGGACGATTGTGGTCACGCAGAATGGCCGGAGTGCAAGAATTGCCACCTTTTGATATTTTTTTCCACCTCTGTCCGGCTGCATACCGGGTTATAATGAACATGAATTCAGGAACCGGAGGCTGGCGGACCGGCCGGGACTCCGGCAACAAAAAACGGGAGGTAACGGAAATGATGAAAAGGTTTTTGGCAATGCTTCTGACAGGCTGCATGATGGTAAGCGCATTTGGCGCCTGCGCATCGGCAGAGGAGGCTGAGAGCGAGACGACGGTAGCTGAGGAAGTGGCAGAGGCTGTCGAGGAGGCTGCGGGAGAGGATCTGACAGGCAAGTCTGTCGGTTTCTCGGCGCTGATGATGTCCTCTGAGTTTTTCACAGATATGTCGAACCAGATGGAGGCATATTTCGAAGGGAATGGCATGGAGTACGACGTAGCGGATGCGGCGGGCAACGCGCAGACGCAGGTACAGACGATCGAGAATTTCGTCTCCATGGGCAAGGATTACATCATTGCATTCGTTGTGGATGCATCCTCGATCTGTGATACGCTGATCAAGGCGAGGGAGCAGGGCGCGTATATTATCGTAATCGGCACGGTGCTGGACAACCAGGACGCATTTGACGTCTGCATCAGCATCAGCCAGCATGAGTCAGGGCGCGTTGAGGCCGAGATGGCTTCCGAGTGGATTGACGCGACATTCCCGGATGCTGAGGACGGTTCGATCAAGGTCGGCATCCTTGAGAATTCTGAGAATGAGGATGCTGTGGCAAGATGTGACGGGCTGAAGGAGATCGCCGAGATGAATTCCAAGGTCACGGTCGTTGAGGAGCATGAGACGACGCAGGCTGAGGGCGCTGCCGCAGGCCAGACCTATGCAGAAATGATGCTGATGAACAATCCGGACCTGAAGGTGATCCTGACCTATGGTACCGACCAGGGACAGGGCGCAAATGAGGCTGCCATGGCAAACAGCAGTGTGAACAAGGACGAGTTCGCTGTATTTACGATTGATACCGCAGAGTTCATCCGCGATAAGGTGAAGGCTTCCGCGGAGGGCGAGTCTGTGCTGCGCGGCACGGTAATGCTTGGCGAAGGCACGCCGATGACATGCTACAAGCTGATGGATGGCTCCTGGGCCGGCCGCATTGTTGACAAGGTTTATTCTGAGCAGTGCATCAAGATCACACCGGAGACGATCGGCGAGTATTTCCCGGAATAAGGGACGAAGTGCAGGCCAGATGATTTGTTGCAGCCCGGCCGGGGCCGGACTGTAACGGTGATTTCATGGGAGGCTGCTGCAAATGCAGAAGTTTGCAGCAGCCTTTTGCAGCATAAAAGGGGTATTTTTATGGCGAAAGTATTGGAAGTAAAGAATATAACCAAAACATATCCCGGTGTTGTCGCGCTGGACGATGTCTCCTTTGATGTGGAAAAGGGAGAGATCCTGGCACTGATCGGGGAAAACGGTGCGGGCAAATCTACCGTGATCAAATCGATCGCAGGGGCGATCACACCGGACAGAGGGACGATTATCATCGACGGCAAAGCATATGAGAAGCTGACGCCGGCCATGGCGAAGGAAGCGGGGATCGGCGTCGTATACCAGGAGCTGAACCTGGTGCCGTCCCTGAGCATAATGGAGAATATTTTCCTCGGAGATAAGGTCGGCGGGAAGATTATGCCGGATTTCAGGCAGATGCGCAGGCGCTCCGAGGAGATCATGGCAGACCTTGGCGTGAAAATCGATGTGAGCACACAGGTACAGATGCTCTCGACGGCACAGATGCAGATCGTTGAGATCGCGAAGGCGGTCGTCAAGAACTGTAAGGTGCTGATTATGGACGAACCGTCTGCCTCGATCCCGATGGCGGAGGTTGAAAATATGTTCCGCATTGTGCGCAGGCTGAAGGAGAAGGGCGTGTCGGTCATATACATCAGCCACCGCCTGGAGGAGCTGTTCGAGCTGTGTGACAGAGTGACGGTATTCCGGGACGGGAAATATGTCACGACGCAGAAGGTTTCCGAGATCACAAAGAAGGATCTGATCCGATATATGATCGGCCGGGAGCTGACGGAAAAGTTCCCGGAGCGGAGCGTGAAGCCGGGCGAGCCGGTACTCGAGGTGCGGGATCTGACCGGTAACGGTGATTTCCATATCAATCTGGAGCTTCACAAGGGAGAGATCCTCGGGCTGGCAGGCCTGGTGGGAGCCGGGCGGACAGAGCTTGCCAAGATGCTCTGTGGCGACGTGAAGCCTGAAAGCGGCCAGATTCTTGTGAAGGGCAGGCCGATGAAGGCAGTCTCCGCGGCGGACGGCGTGGCAGTGGGGATCGGCCTTGTGCCGGAGGACCGCAAGCTGGAGGGCGTATTCCTGGAGTATACCATCGAGTGGAATATCCCGATCATGAGCATGAAGCGGATCAGCCATATGGGGATTGTGGACTTTAAGGAGGCTGACCGGCTGACGGACTACTATGTCGATACGCTGGGCATCAAGACGCCGTCTGTGAAACAGGAGGTGCGCAACCTGTCAGGGGGCAACCAGCAGAAGGTGGTCGTGGCCAAGGTGCTTGCGGCCGACAATGATATCCTGATTTTTGACGAGCCGACGAGAGGAATCGATGTGGGCGCGAAGCAGGAGATCTACAAGCTGATGAACAATCTGGTGGAGTCAGGCAAATCGATCCTGATGATTTCCTCTGAGATGGAGGAGCTGCTCGGGATGAGCGACCGGATTGTGGTATTGTACGAGGGCAAGGTCAGCGGAACGCTGGCAAAAGCGGAATTCAGCCAGGACAGGGTGCTGGAGCTGGCTTCAGGGATGTAGGAGGAACCATTATGTCAAAGGTAGTTGATTTTTGCAGAAGGAACCTGGCGTGGGTCCTGCTGTTTGTGATTTGTATCGTATTTACATTTACGAGCAACAATTTTCTGACGCTGTCGAACCTGTTGAATATTCTAAACCAGAACGCGTACATCATCATCTGTACGTACGGAATCGCGCTGATCATGATGTCGGGCGGCCTCGATATGGCGGTAGGGTACCAGATGAGTATCTGCGGCGTCCTCTGCGCGATGATGCTGACGGGGACAGGCATCCCGATGCCACTCGTTGTCATCATTACAGTCGTGGTAAGCATAGGCTTTGGCGCCCTGGGGACGCTCCTGGAGCAGCTGCTGCAGCTTCCGAGGATCTTTGTCTCGATTGGCCTGAGCACAGTATATCAGGGCGTTGCCTATGTGATCACAAATTCCAAGACCATTTCCGGGCTCCCGGACAGTTTTAAGGTGATTGGCCAGGGAACGGTCTTACATCCGAGCCTGACTTATGCTACAATACTGATGGTGATCTGCGGGATTATCATGAGCTTTGTCATGGATCGCACCTATTTTGGGCGGTATGTGTTCGCACTTGGCGGCAATGAGGCTGCGGCAAGGCTGGCGGGCATCAATGTAAAGCGTATGAAGTACGCGATCGGCTGTGTGGCCGGTTTCTTCTGCGGGATCGGCGCGGTGATCCTGACCTCGCGTGTCGGCGCGGCTGCGGCCGGTACGGCTGCCGGGACCGAGATCACGGTTCTGACAGGCGTCCTCGTCGGCGGCGTGTCTGTACGCGGCGGCGATGGTAAGATTGCGAACTGTATTGCCGGTGTGCTGATCATGGGGCTCCTGGCAAACGGTATGCAGCTTGCCGGATTGAATACATATTATCAGTATGTTGCAAAAGGTGCAATCATGCTACTTGTGATGTGGTTTGACGCGTTCCAGATCAAGAGAAGGGCGGTTGCGGCAAATAAGAGAAAAGAGGAGCGTGCAGCGTAATGTCTGTAAGTTTGGATTTGAGAGATTATACGTATCGGTGGGCTTATCTGGACCAGTACAATTGTTTTTTCCTGGAGAGGATCCCGTACTGTAGTGTCCAGGAGGTTCCGGCGGAGCAGTGCATGAACATTTATGTGCCTGCGGCCTACATGGACGGTGACGGCAGGGTGAAAGCAACCGCGGAGTATCGCGGCTATACGGCTACGACCGTGCCGGTGATTTTTGAGAACGGCCTGGCAGGCTACAGGGAGGCTGAGCCGTTTGACATCGAAGACGGCAGGAGCGCCGCAAAGGATTTCCTTGCGGCAGGCTTTGTGTACGTCTCCTGCGGCTGCCGCGGCAGGAGCTCTGTGAACGCGGAGGGGCAGCGCTGCGGCAAGGCTCCGCTGTCGCTTGTGGACCTGAAGGCCGGTATCCGCTTCCTGCGGGCCAACGCGGGAGTGATCCCGGGAGATATGGAGCGGATCATTTCTGTCGGCATCAGTGCGGGAGGCGCGATGAGCACGCTGCTTGGCTGTACCGGGAACAGTGCGAATTACCGGGAGGAGCTGGAGCGGATCGGGGCGGTGATGGATCAGAGGGATGATGTCTATGCCGCGCAGTGCTATTGTCCGATCATCGACCTGGATCACGCGGATTTTGCGTATGAGTGGATGTTCGAGGGACGGGTACACTACGACGGGATGAAGTTCGTAGGCTTCCCGGAAGGGGATCTGGCTCCGTTCGCGCGTGCGCTTTCCGGTCGGATGGGGCAGCTTTATGCAGATTATTTTAATGCGATGGGACTGAAGCACCCGGCGACGGGAGAGCCGCTGTCGCTGGCAACGGGCCGTGGCGGCAGCGCGGCGGCGTTCCTGAAGGAGAAGCTCGAAGAGTCGGCAACGAAGTATTTCGCAAGGCTGGAGCAGGGCGGGATAAGCGCAGCGGACTATATCAGCGGCAGGTATCTTGCTCCGAAGTTCGATTTTGCGTCAAAATCAATGATCCAGGTGCCGGGTGTTGATAAGAGCGCATGGCTCTCGTGGGATGGCAGGCGCGCAGCGATTACGTGCCTCGGTGATATGCAGGAGACGTACCACACGCGGCTGAAGCTTTGCCCGGCCTTTGATGACCTCGACCTGATCCAGGCGGAAAACCAGGAGTTCGGGACGGCTTCTGAGGATGTTCTGCATTTCAATCCGCAGTTGGCGGGCGTCATGGAGACGCTTTGCGCAGAATTCCCGGAAGAGACAGGAAAGTACCTGCCGGGGTATCAAAGGGCAGCAGGTGACAGGGAATTGGAGCGCAGGAGGTATCTGCTCAACCCGATGAACTACATCGGCACGCAGGAGCAGGCAGCCCTGGCGCCGCATTACCGGATCCGTGTCGGTTCGCGCGATGCCGACACGTCTCTGACCATCACGATGGCGCTTGCGCTGCGGCTGATGCAGACTGGCAGGACGGATGTGGATTATGAGATCGTGTGGGATGAGCCTCACGGCAGGGCGGACTATCCGGGCGAGGTGACCGCGTGGGTGGACCGGATCTGCGGAAAAGCAGAGTGAGTTCAAAGGAAAACTTGTGAGGAGAGATTGTATGGCAGGCAAGGTATATGATTTGAGAAGTGCGCTTGAGCTGCTTGCGGAGCTTCCAGGGCAGCTCGTGGAGACGGACGTCGAGGTGGATCCGATGGCTGAGCTGTCCGGCGTTTACCGGCATGTGGGTGCGGGCGGCACAGTACAGAGGCCGACACAGGAAGGCCCTGCGATGATCTTCAATCAGATCAAAGGGCATCCCGGAGCACGTGTGGCGATCGGGCTGTTGGCGAGCCGCAGGCGTGTTGGTTATCTGCTTGGTTGCGAGCCGCAGCGGCTTGGATTTTTGCTGAAGGAGAGTGTGGCGCATCCGGTGAAGCCGGTTGTCATACCAAATGAGCAGGCAAAATGCCAGGAGATTGTGCATCTGGCTACGGAGGAGGGTTTCGATATCCGCAGGCTGATTCCTGCACCGACGAATACGCCGGAAGATGCAGGCCCGTATATCACGCTCGGTATGTGCTATGCATCGAATCCGCATACGGGCGAGTCGGACGTGACGATCCACCGGATGTGCCTGCAGTCAAAGGATGAGATTTCGATCTTCCTGCAGCCGGGAGCCCGCCACATCGGATATTTCCGGGAGCTCGCCGAGGCGGATGGCAGGCCGCTTCCGATCTCGGTCAGCATCGGCGTTGACCCGGCGATCGAGATTGCATCCTGTTTTGAGCCGCCCACGACGCCGCTTGGCTATGATGAGCTGCAGGCGGCAGGCGCGATCCGCAAAGCTCCGGTGGAGCTGGTACAGTGTCTGACGGTTCAGGAACGCGCAATTGCGAATGCGGAGTACGTGATTGAAGGGGAGATACTGCCGGGCGTGCGTGTCCGCGAAGACCAGAATTCCAATACCGGCAAGGCGATGCCGGAATTCCCGGGCTATTGCGGCCCGGCGAATCCAAGCCTTCCCATTATAAAGGTAAAGGCTGTGACAACGAGGAGAAATCCCATCATGCAGACATGCATCGGGCCGAGCGAGGAGCATGTGTCGATGGCAGGCATCCCGACCGAGGCGAGTATCCTGACAATGGTGGAAAAGGCGATGCCGGGCAAGCTGCAGAACGTATATTGTGCGTCCAGCGGCGGTGGGAAATATATTGCTGTGATGCAGTTCAAAAAGTCTGTCCCGTCCGATGAGGGACGCCAGAGACAGGCTGCGCTTCTGGCGTTTTCAGCCTTTGCGGAGCTCAAGCATGTGTTCCTCGTGGATGAGGATGTGGACTGTTTTGATATGAAAGACGTGATGTGGGCTATGACGACGCGCTTCCAGGCGGATGTGGATATGATTCCGGTTCCGGGCGTCCAGTGCCACCCGCTCGATCCCTCGAACGGGCCTGAGTACCATCCGGGGATCCGCGCACGCGGGGTAGCGTGCAAGGCGATCTTTGACTGCACTGTGCCGTTTGATCAGAAGCAGCGGTTTGAGCGGGCAAAATTCATGGAGGTGGATCCGAAGCACTGGCTGCCGGAGTGATTGCCCGGATGGCAGGACAGGGGATGCCTGACCCCATGCGCTTTGAACGTATCACGGTGCATGAAAGCCTGCGGGAGGAAGTTATGACGAAAAAACGTATTGTTGTCGGAATCAGTGGCGCCAGCGGAATTCCGCTGGCAGTCCGTGTACTTGAGGAACTGAGCCGGGCGGAAAATATAGAGACGCACCTGGTGTATACGAGAGGGGCGGAGCTGACCGCAGAGTATGAATATTGTGTTCCGAAGCGACCGTCAGACAGCATGGAGAGCCGTCAGGGAGATTTGCCAGGGCAAAAGTGCAGGAGCGGGCAAAGCAGTACAGCGGCGCAGCCGGCAGGTATTATGGACAAGATGCGTGCACTTGCGGATGTCGTCTATGAAAACGGCGATCTCGGCGCTTCGATTGCGAGCGGAACCTTTGAGACGGAGGGCATGATTATCGTACCGTGCAGTATGAAAACAGTCGCGGGCATCGCCTGCGGCTACACGGACAATCTGCTGCTGCGCGCTGCGGACGTGATGCTCAAGGAACAGAAGAAGCTTGTGCTCGCGGTGCGCGAGACTCCTCTTAGTCCGATTCACCTTGAAAATATGCTCAAATTGTCGCGTATTCCAGGCGTGTCGATTTTACCGCTGATGCTGACCTATTATAATCATCCTGTAACCATAGAGGATATGGAACGCCACATTGTCGGGAAGCTTCTGCAGCGGTTTGGGATTGAGGCGGAGGGATTTTGCAGGTGGAAGTAGAACAAAAATCTGAAAATATGATACGATATCAGACGTCAGCGTGCGGTGTCACGATTTTTTGCGATGTCATCCGTATGGGCGCGGACACTACCATCGCGGTTTACGACAGTGAAAACGGGCATGTAGGTTGTGCGGCACTTTCCATTGCGCGTCCGAGCCTTACCGGCAGCGGCATTGGGGTGACAACCTCCGTAATCAACTGCCCGGGGCACAAGGAGGAGACAATAGCCAGGATATTTTCTGAGGCGGCCGCTGTTTCCCATCAGGGGACTGCCGTCTGTACGTGCGGAATCCATATCGATCAGATCACACCGGATCAGATTAAGGAGGTAAACTGTGCTTGCCGGAAACTGGCGGAGGAGATATGGAAAGCATAGCTGCCGGCGGGATTGCGACAATGCAACTTTTTTGAGGATCGCCATATTATGGAAGAGTAATATG
>CAYRKA010000036.1:0-19618 GCA_964424785.1 uncultured Lachnospiraceae bacterium
GATTCCTTCGGATCGTTCATAATCTGCGCAAGCAGGATCTCTTTTTCGTGGGCGATATACTCCTCGCTCACTTCGCTGTCGCTTGTATAGAGCGGCTTCAGGGCTGCTACCTGCATCGCGACATTTTTGGCCATCTCTTTGACCTCATCGTTCACAACATTTGTTACGACATCAACAAGAACGCCGATCTTGCCGCCCATGTGCGTGTAGGAAGCAATAAAGCCGGCCTCCTCAGAAACCTGGGCAAAACGGCGGATCTTCATGTTCTCACCGATCACCGCGATCTGGCCGGCAAGAGCCTCGTTTACAGTCTTCGTCATATCGAACTTCCACGGTTCAGCAAGGAATGCATCGATATCCGTCGCCGTCGTATCCATAGCCTGCTCCGCAACCTGTGCGACATAGCCCTGGAACTTCTCATTCTTCGCTACAAAGTCTGTCTCGGAGTTCACCTCCACTGCTACAGCCTTTTTGCCGTCCTCGGAAACCTTTACCATCGCAAGGCCCTCGGCTGCGATCCTGCCGGATTTCTTCTGAGCGGTAGCGAGGCCTTTCTCCCTCAGCCACTCAACCGCCTTGTCCATATCTCCCTCAGACGCCGTCAGGGCTTTCTTGCAGTCCATCATGCCGGCACCTGTCATTTCCCTTAACTCTTTTACCATTGCTGCTGTGATAGCCATCTTCGTACTCCTCCTGATCAGTTACTACTGTCAAACTGTCTGCTCTTACTCTGCAAAAGCCTCAACCGGCGCTTCCTCATAGGCCTCCTCTACGACTTCCTCCGCACCCTGTTTTGCCTCGATAACCGCATCAGCCATCTTGGAAACGATCAGCTTGACCGCACGGATTGCATCGTCATTGCCCGGGATCACATAGTCAAGCTCCTCCGGGTCACAGTTCGTATCACAGATACCGATCAGCGTGATGCCAAGCGTATGGGCCTCCTGTACACAGATCCTCTCCTTTTTCGGATCGACTACAAAAATCGCATCCGGCAGCTTCTTCATCTCTTTGATCCCACCAAGATTCTTCTGCAGCTTCTCCATCTCTTTCCTCAGGGCGATGACTTCCTTCTTCGGCAGCACATCGAATGTGCCATCCAGTTCCATCGTCTCAATATCCTTCAGACGCCTGATCCTGCTCTGGATCGTCTTAAAATTCGTCAGCATACCGCCCAGCCATCTCTCATTCACATAGAACATACCGCATCTCTCAGCTTCGGCCCGCACTGCGTCCTGGGCCTGCTTCTTCGTACCGACAAAAAGAATGCTGCCGCCGTTCGCTGTGATATCAGCGACTGCCCTGCAAGCCTCATCAACCTTGCCAACGGACTTCTGAAGGTCGATGATATAGATACCATTGCGCTCTGTGTAGATGTACTCTGCCATCTTCGGGTTCCATCTTCTCGTCTGGTGCCCGAAGTGAACGCCTGCCTCAAGTAACTGCTTCATTGAAATTACACTCATGTCTTTTCTCCTTTTGGTTGATTTCTTCCGTATGTCTCATGCTTCCGCGAAGACCGGCATATCTCCGATCCATACACTGAACCGGGTGTGTCGGCACCGTCCCCGGAGTCCACATACGTGCTTGATTCCGCAGCTTCTGTATTATAACACAGGGGTCTGCCATATGGCAAGCCCAAAATTTGCTTCGCGCAGGTCAGATTGTTGCTATTCACGGCTCCTCCGCCCTGCAAACCACAGATTGCATCTTCCCTGCTCGATTTATAATTCGGCCTCCGGCTGAACTGTAGCCGGCTTTTTTTCTTCCAGGTCAAGCCTGATATGCACATCGGAAAGCTGCTTCGGATCTACAGCTGACGGGGCTCCCATCATAACATCCTGCGCCGTCTTGTTCATCGGGAACGGGATGATCTCACGGATGCTGTCCTCGCCTGCAAGGAGCATCACCATACGGTCCACACCAGGCGCGATGCCCGCATGCGGCGGCGCCCCATAACAGAACGCGTTGTACATAGCCGGGAACTTTGCTTTCACATCCTCTTCGCCCAGCCCTACGAGGCGGAACGCCTCGACCATGATCTCCGGATCATGGTTCCGAACAGCTCCTGAGGAAAGCTCCACGCCGTTACATACAAGGTCATATTGGTAAGCGCAGATATCAAGCGGATCCTGCTTATGAAGCGCAGCAAGCCCGCCCTGAGGCATGGAGAACGGATTGTGGCAGAATTCCAGCTCGCCGGACTCCTCGCCGATCTCATACATCGGGAAGTCAACAATCCAGCAGAATTCATAGCAGTCTTTCTTCATGTGCCCTTCCGCCGCCATACCGAGGTATCGGCGAAGTACGCCTGCCGTCTTCAGCGCTGCCTGCTTTTTGTCGGCGCAGACGCCGACAAAATCTCCCGGCTTCAGGCTAAGCGCATCCTTCACCGTATCCGCCCGCTCCTGCAGGAATTTCGCAATGCCGCCTGTGAGCGTACCGTTTTCGTCCACCTTGAACCAATAGGCCTTGTTGCCGGCCTGTACCTCGACATCTGCCATCAATTTGTCAATGGCCTTGCGTGTCCCCCTGAAACCATCCACAACAATGGCCTTGACCAGATTGCCCTCAAACGGAGCGAAGCCGCAGTCCGCCATATACGCCGTGGCATCCTGCACGGTAAGGTCAATCCGTAGATCCGGTTTGTCTGTGCCGTAAAGTTCCATCGCATCATTGTAAGAAATGCGGCAAAACGGAGCTTTCGAAGCGGTCTTGTACGTCCCGAATTTCTCAAATACGGGAGGAAGCACGTCCTCCAATACCGAAAAAACATCTTCCTGCGAAGCGAATGCCATCTCCATATCAAGCTGGTAAAACTCACCCGGGGAACGGTCTGCACGGGCATCCTCGTCACGGAAACACGGCGCGATCTGGAAATAGCGGTCAAAGCCGGATGTCATCAGGAGCTGCTTGAACTGCTGCGGAGCCTGCGGCAATGCGTAAAACTTGCCCGGATGGTTCCTGGAGGGGACAAGATAGTCCCGAGCGCCTTCCGGAGACGAACAGGTCAGGATCGGCGTCGTAATCTCAAGGAAACCGTGCTCCATCATGCTCCTGCGCAGCTCCGCCACAACATTGCAGCGCAACACGATTTTTTCTTTGACTGCCGGATTGCGCAGGTCAAGATATCGGTATTTCAGCCTTGTGTTCTCATCCGCCTCTTTTGAGCGGTTGATCTCAAATGGAAGCTCATTATAAATACATTTCCCGAGCACTTCGATCCGGCAAGGCACTACCTCTATTTCACCGGTCGAAAGACCGGGATTTTTGTTGGAACGCTCCCGAACCGTTCCGGTGACAGAGATTGTGGACTCAGTATTTACGCCGGAAATCTGCTCCATCATCTCCTCTGTCTCAATCACAATCTGGGTGGTCCCATAGAAATCGCGCAGGATCAGAAAACCGAGATTTCTGCTCACTCTCCGTAAATTTTCATACCAGCCGACGAGCGTGACTTCTTTGCCCGCATCTGCAAGGCGAAGCTCACTGCAGGTGTGTGTTCTGGACTGTGTCATGGAAACTATACCTTCCTTTTCTTAATAATAGGAAACGACCTCAGCCGTTTCCTTCTGCAATTCTTTATGACGTTTCCCGTAACAGTGAAACGGCTTCTGTTCGAATATTGTATTATACGCTGCATTTTGCACTTTGACAAGCCAATAGTTTTCCAAGCTATTCCCTGCGCAGCGCCTCAATCGGATTCAGGTTTGAAGCCTTTACGGATGGGATCAGCCCGAAAACGACACCGATCAGCATGGAAAACAGCACCGCAACCGCAGACGCCGGGGCACTGATCGATACAGCGACGTTCGATATCTTGTTGATCACCTGGGCCATTCCGATCCCGCAGCCTACGCCGAGAATCCCGCCAATACTTGTGAGAACCGCCGCCTCTGTCAGGAACTGCCCCAGTATCGCACCCTTCCGCGCGCCGATCGCCTTTTTCAGGCCGATCTCACTTGTACGCTCGGTCACGGACACCAGCATGATATTCATCACGCCGATACCTCCCACGAGCAGGGAAATACTCGCGATCCAGATGAGCTGGTTATTCGTCGCGGCGCTCAGCTCCTGCATCTGGCGCGCCTGCTCGATCAGGTTATCCGCCTTGTATTTGATGGTTGTCTGGGAGGACGAAACCGTCGCATTCAGGATATCCTCCGTCTTCTGCCCCGCATCCTCCATATCGTCTGTGCTTTTTGCCTTTACAATGACATTCTCCGGCTCATCATAGGTATAAACGATCGGCCAGGATGCCTTGGGCATATATACAAAACCAGCTGTACTGTCACCCGCATACGTATAATAATCGCTGATCGAGTTGATCTCCGGCGTAAATGAACTTGACTTATCTATGACGCCGACGATCACAAATGGAACCTTATTGATCTCTATGGTCTCTCCAACCGGATTCTCCCCCTGGAACATTGTATCAGCAGCGTTCTGGTCAATCATCACTACCTTGCGGAAATATGTGTAATCATCCTCGATAAAATTCCGGCCTGTCCTGATCAAATATCCGGCCGTATCCAGGTAAGATGTATCGATCCCGCGCACGCCGACGCCTGAGAGCAAAGTATTTTTATAATAGACGCCGCTTGCATTGTCCCGTGACGTGTACGCCGTAACATTAGCCACTGAATCAAGCTTCAGGATCTTCCCGCGCGTCTCCTCGCTGACCTGGGGGATGCCGCCCGGGATCTCAGAATTTGAATAAATTGTGTATTCCCACTGCCCGTTTTCATACAGCATGATATCAACCGTATTATTGCCTGAACCTACAAGATTATTTTTGATCTCCTCGTTCGTCCCCTTGATCGTCGACACGATCGAGATGATCGACGCAATACCGATAATAATACCAAGCATGGTCAGAAAAGACCTCATTTTATGTGCCCAGATGCTCTGGAAAGACAGCCTCAGATTCTCAAGCAAAATTCACACCTCCACCTTCCACCCGGATTGTTTTCCAGGCTTCTGCACAGCAATCCTCAGCCCAGCCGCCCGCAGGGCTGCGTCTGCCGACGTTTCACGGCTTCTGCGCTCAACCATATGTAGCCTCGAGCATATCGACTTCTTTTGTCTCTGCCCCCTCCACAACATCATCCCCATATGGAAAAGCTATCCGGTCTGTCAGCTCAAGGCCGGATACGATCTCGATCGCATATCCATAAGCGCTCTTCCCGGTCGTCACATACTGCTTCTTCAGCTTCTTGTCTTCACCCTGCACATAGACATACGGCTTTCCTGAACTGTCCTTGCGGACATAATAATTCTCAAGATAGATCTCGTCATCCATACTCGTCAACGCTTCCGACAACTGTATCTCTGCGTCTCCTTCTTCCATGCCATCCGGATCGTCGATGAGCGCATAAAATGGATAATAGGAAGCATTTGTATTTTCGTCGCCGTAGCTCATACTCGCCCCTTCTGAATCCGGGTACTCGGAAATCTCCTTAATCACAGCCGTAAAACTCATGCCATTCACATCGGATACACCGGAAATTGTATCGCCGACACTGATCTTCTCCAACGCCAGTTCATTCATAACTCCTTTCGCGTACAGGCCGGTCTGATTGGTAACCTTGACAAAGTAATCATCGTCAGAGTCCCCATCAGCAGTACCGATGCTTGCGACAACCCCGTCAATCGTACTCTTGACGACCTTGCCGTCCACAATGCGCTGCTGCTTCTTCACAGAAAGTTCAGTCTCGCGGATCTCAAGCTTGCAGTCTTTGATCTCGCGTTCCTTCTCCTCGATCATCTCCTGGAGCTCCTCTGCGGTGTAGTCCGGCTCATCGTCCATATAATCGTCTAAATAGCCGTCGTCCCACCCTGGCTCCGTATAAGTCTCAGTATCCGATTCTGTCTGGGAATCCTGCCACAATCCATACTCTCTCAGAAGCTGTATCATCGCATCATCCATATTCCAGACGAGGGATTTCTGCATATCCGTAAGTGCTGAATACGCGTCCCAGAGTGCCGAAAGCTGCTCATAGACTACATCCTGTGCCTGCGTCGTGTCCACCTCCTGGATCAGGAGAATCACATTGTAAGCGGCAAGCATATCATAGAGTGACGGATACGTCTGTGAGGCCTGCGCATTACTCTGTGCAGCCTGTCCATTCTCTGTTACTGTTGCCGCTGCTGCCGCGTCAGCATCCGTCCCGTCGGCTGAAGCCTGTGCCTCCGCCTGCTCTGTCTGCCATGCTGCTTCAAGTTCATTCGTCCATGTCACGCCGAGCATCGCATATGCCTCCGACGCGGCTGTCAGGTCGTCGCGCACAAGCGCTTTGGGATCCATACGTGTCACCATAAAACGCACATACGCAAGGCAAAGCGATTTATACTGCTGCTGAAGCTCCTCTGCCGTATACTCCTGCTGCGACGCAAGCCAAATGCCCGTCTCGGTGCTCAGGACATACTCTTCCATCTTAGCGCTTGTCTCCAGATCAGCCACGTCCGCAACCGGGACACCGAGATACTGCTGATAAAGGTCGATTGCGGTCCGATATTGCTCCGGGGTCGGCGAAGCCCCTTCGAGGAAAATCGTATCAACTGCTGTCGCGAAAGCCCTGACGGCATCCGAAACAGCCATCGTATTCTGTGCCTCGGATTCTAACTCTGACTGAAATTCCGATTCCGACTCCGATTCCGATTCTGCCTCTGATTCCGATTCTGATTCCGATTGCGATGCACGTTCCTCAAGTGCAGCTATCTCACCTGCGTTGCTGACGTCCTCCTTCACTGTACCGTCAAGCTGATCATACTGATTTTTGATCTCATCCACAGCCTGCGCCAGCTCTTCACCGCTCAGGGCGGATGCCTCGCTGATCATCATCTCCACATACCGTACATGGTACGCATTCATCTTCCTGCTGCTGGTCTCAAGTACCTGGACCTCCTCCTCGCTGAGCGCAGCCCGCACCGCATCACTGACCACATAGACAGGAAGCTGCCCGCTCCCATCCTCTGCATCCCCCGAAGCGCCGGGTTCTGCCGCGCCAGTTTCTCCTGCCTCGCCGGCATCAGGCTCCTCTGTCCTGCCATTTTCCGCCTTCCACGCACGGATCTCATCCGGAGTCCACATTTGCTTATCAGCAAGATGCTGCCTGAAATATTTGACCGCTGTTTCAATAGCGCCGCCGACCTCGTCTGCTTTCAGCTCATCTCCATAGGCACTGAACAATCCATCGATAGCAGCCACCAGTTCTTCATAGCCTGTAACCAAATCAATAACCGATGAGCCCTCAGAATCCTGTCCCGTTTCCCCCGATGAATATGCAGATGGCTCATCCACGCTCTCAATCTCTTCGATCTCAAATCCGGACAAAGTATCGGCAGCGTCCTGCCCGCCTGCATCCGAAGCCTCAGTACCGCCAGACAGTTCCTGGCTGTCTGTACTGTCCGCGCTTTCTTCGCCCCGACCCAGTGCCTCTGTATCCTGAAGCCGCGCTTCAGTCTCCTGTACACCTATGTTTTCACCGTCCGGGATAGTCTCATGATCATCTGTGCTGTCCGCTCCCGCGTCTTCCGGAAGCGCCTCGTCATACGTCTCAATAACGAGTTCTTCATCAGAAGCTGCGGTCAAAGTGAACTCCCCCGGCATCAAGGATGCCGTCAGGTCGCTTATGTCCCCATTTTTCAGCTTCTCCAGTTCCTTTTCAAGCTTCGTAAGGGATATCTCCTGTGTCTGAAGCGTCAGCTGCTCCATCTCAAGCTCCAGCTCAGCGAGCGTCATATCATAGGAAAACAAAGGCGTACCTTCTGTGACCTCATCCCCTTCCTCTACATAAATCTCAGCCACCGGGTATTCTTCATCCAGCACGACCCTCTGCGCTACCTGTGACGTCACACTGCCATAAATCGTCTCCGGCATCGACCACGAGCCTGTATTGACATTGGCAACCGGTACCACCTCGACCGGATTCTGCCTGCCCTGCATCGCATAGTACGCCCCAAACCCGATCCCGGCGGCCGCGCAGGCCGTTACTGCCGAACAAATCACTATGGTCCTGACCTTCATGTTCACACCTCCCTGTGCTCCGACAGTTCGCCGTCAAAAATATCGACGATACGTTTCGCGTACCCGGCGATCCCGCGGTCATGTGTAATCATGATCACGGTCACGCCCTCGTCATTCAATGTCTGAAACAGTTCCATTACCTGCCGGCTCGACCTGGAATCGAGCGCTCCTGTCGGCTCATCCGCCAACAGGATCTTGGGATGGTTCACCATCGCGCGCGCAATCGCGACACGCTGCTTCTGTCCCCCGGAAAGCTGTGTCGGCTTGAAATCAACCCGATCTTCAAGCCCGACACGCACAAGCGCCTCGCGGGCATTCAGCCGGCGCGCTTTCTTGCGGATCCCGGCATACAGAAGCGGCAGCGCCACATTGTCAAGGGCCGTCATGCGCGGAAGCAACTCGAAATTCTGAAATACAAATCCAATACTCCGAAGCCGCAGATCCGCAAGCTGTTTATCATTGAGGGAGAGTACGTTCTTTTCGGCAAGTTCATACTCTCCCGATGTTGGCCGGTCAAGGCAGCCGACAATATTCATCAATGTCGACTTGCCGGAACCTGACGGCCCCATGATCGCCACATATTCCCCCTCATCCACGTGGAGGCAGACATCCTTTAAAACAGGGACAGTCAGCTTCCCCTGTATGTAATCCTTATAAATATGGTCAAGTCTCAGAATCAAAGAAAATCCTCCCCGTATCTATCTGACCCGCAGATATGCAGTACACTATTCCTGAATCCGGCAGGCGATCCTGCCTCTGTCCTGCAGCAGGCCACCTGATGGCCCCACGCACTCCTCAGCCTGCCGCGTCCAACGCATCGTCTGTCCCTATGCCTGGGCTGTCATAATCATCCAGCTCCGGGTATTCATCCGCGTCATAGTAATCCTCATCATCCGATATCCATGATCCGTCGTCTATGATGGAGCCATCATCAATGGATGAATTATCGCCGTATCCATCATAAGCGGAATCCGCATCCTCATAGGAATCGCCATAATCATATGACCAATCATTTCCGGACGCATCATTCTCGTCCGCCGTGCTGTAATCATTGTAAATCACGGGAGCTCCTGCTGAGACCGACTCCATCGGATACGCAATATAGTCATCCGCCTCCAGCCCGTCCGTGATCTCATACTTCATGAGCGCATCGTCATAATCCCCCAACGTCACCTCGCGCTTCTCAATTACATTTGAAGAAGATGCCGCCCATACATACGCGTGCTCTCCCTCCTGCATAATGTAATATTCTTCAAGCCACAGCCCGTCCTTCGCCTCGTCCTGCCCCTTGTCCTCCTCAAGGTACACATGCTGCCCCAGGATCAGACCCTCAGAGCTCTCAAGCTCCACATAAAACGAGTAGCTCGAAGATCCTGCGGAGTCCCCGTAATAGTAATAGCTGCTGTCTTCCTCTTCAGCATTGTCGGTCTTGATCTCAGTCACCGTCCCCTTCCAGGTCAGGCTGCTGTCGACACGCGAATGGGCGATCACCGGCATCCCCTCGTAAAGAAGGTTCAGGTTCTGCTCATTCGCCGTCCCCTTGATCCGGTAATCACCGAGCGCCAGGATCGTGATATAGACATTGCTGTCGCTGCTGGAATACGAATTCTCACTGTCCGAATCTGAAATCTTCTGGATGATCCCCGCCATCTCCGCCGTCACGGTCGCATCCTTGATCGACTCTTCCAGCTGCTCATTCTCGAGCTCAAGGGACTGGATTTCATATTCCGCTCTCTTAATGCTGTTCTCCTCCTGCAGTATGTACGTCGTATATTCAAGCTGCGCATCGGCGCTTGCATTTGCCTTGTCTTTCTCATGCTGCTCAATCGTCTTCTCAGAAACCTCAATATCACTTTTATTCTTCTCTATATCGATCTCATTCTGGGCAAGCTTGTCCTCATCCTCCTGTGTATCATATTCGAACAGCTTCTGTCCTTCTTTCACCTCGTCGCCCTCCTGGACAAAGCACTCCTTGACTGTGCGGTCATTCTCAAGCTTGACTTCAAGGGTCGCCTGCGGCTCAACCTCGCCGCCGAAACGTTCAATCACCCCTGTACCCGCGCCGTATCCTGTGATCGCAGAGACAAGGTCTACATATATCGCATCCGCGCTCGTAGAAGAGACGCGCCCTGACTGTCCGGCATCATCCCTGAAAAAATAATAATATACGCCGAATGCCCCACCTCCGAGAAGTCCAAAGACCAGAATAGCAATCAAAAACTTTTTCATGGATCTACTCCCCTTTGATAAAATAATTCACCATAACAATATACCACATCTTTCTTCAAATTAAAGTCTTAATTTCTTAATACTTCTTAAAATCACAGTTTTTTCACAGGCATCCGGGGAAAGGAAAGCTGCCGTCCCGCCCAATTTTGGATTGGTTTTATCTGTCCGTGTGACGTGTACCTTTCAAAGAGTTTTTTGTCGGAAACTGACTGTTTTTCTGTAAACACAAATTATATTTGACATTTCTTCTGATTTCGGTTATCATACATTTGTTTATGCACTTATTGTTGGAGGGCTATCATGAAGACTTTTCTGATCCTTTACATCATTTTCATCAATCTGGCCGGTTTTTTTCTGATGGGGATTGATAAGAGACGGGCTGTACGCCGGAAATGGCGTATTCCGGAGAGGCGCCTGTTTGCCGTCGCATTCCTCTTCGGCAGCGTAGGCATCCTGACCGGTATGTATGTATTCCGTCACAAGACAAAGCATCTGTCTTTCGCGATCGGTATCCCGGCGATTCTCGTCGTGCAGCTGCTTGCGCTCAGCTTCCTGTATTCATGGAACCATCAGCGCATGGGCAGCCCGTCACAGGTCGTCGAGCGGGAGCTTTCCCTGGTCGCGGATCTTGACTCTGACACGATTCAGTCCTTCGTCTCTTACGAAAATCTCATGAATTCCCACCTGTCCCGCGGGGAAATCGGCAATGAGGCTGTCGAGGCTGTCGACCTTTTTTTCCATCATTTTACATATCATATTCACAACGAACAGATCGATCATGATGAGGCAGTAGTCAGTGTCAACATCACAAATATTGATATGCACGCTCTTGCACATGACCTGTGTATGCAGCTTCAGCAAGAATCTGCTGTCCTGTTCCCTGACAGGAATGAGGCATCCACAGCGGACTATTATCGTCTGCTTCGCGACACTCTGCAGTCAAATTCATACGAGGAAACCGTCACAACCGCTTACTTCCATCTCAAAAAAGAGGAGACCGGATGGATCATCCAGGCGGACAGCCAGCTCGAGGATGAGCTTGTGAGCGGCTTTATCTCCTATATAAATGATCCTTATATCCTCCCGGCTGCCGAAGTACTCTCTGTACACCTCGATGCCCTCGGCGCCCTGACTGCAGACCAGTGGGCTGATTATCTTGGCATTGACGATGTGTTCGCAACCTACAATACGGACTATTATCAGGCCATTGATGCAGAATATGTGCGCCAGATTGCAGACGCTTACAGCTATGAAATCCTCCGGTGCAGCGAGGATGGCGACACCGCGACAGCCGTTGTCCGCATCACAAGCACTGATATGACCGAGGTCCTCTCGGCATATAAGAAATATCTCCTTGCTTACGCCGCAACCACACGTTCCATCCGGGATGACGATATTGCCGTCTCAAACGAAACTGCGCGCCTGCTGCTCCAGTCCCTTGAGGACAATACGCAGACAGACGCGACAGATGTCGAACTCACCTTCCACAACAACGGCGAATCCTGGGAAATTTATTTCAATACAGAATTTACAAACGCGCTGATGGGCAACATCTCAGGAGCAATCGAAGCCTTCCGCTCGGTCACATCATAAATCTTTTTATTATGATAGTACCCTTTTCCGCGAAGCGGAAAACAGAGTTCAGGGATAAACCATGCGCGATAACACTTCCATGCGCAGTGGTACGTTCCAAGCGCATGGGGTTATAACAGTGTTTCAGAACAGCTCCTCCAGGCGGTCGAGCGCTGTCTCTGTCTGCTCTCCCGTCTCCATATCCTTCACATACACAAGATTCTTCTCCAGCTCCTGTGAGCCGATGATCACCGTTTTCTTCGCGCCAAGCTTGTTCGCGTATTTCATCTGCGCCTTCACGCTGCGGTCCATATAATCCGTCTCGACTACAATGCCCTTCCTGCGCAGGCCATCGACGATGCGGTAAGCCCTGCCGCGCGCCTCCTTGCCGAGGATGCCGACATACAGTGCAACCGGCTCCTCCGGCGGGAACCTGACACCCTCCCGCTCCATGAAATACAGGATACGCTCTATGCCCATGCCAAAGCCGACAGAAGGGATATCCTGCTTCTCATCAATCTCATGGATCAGGCCGTCGTAGCGGCCTCCTCCGCAGAGCGTAAAGCCCTCGGAATTGACAAATTCAAACACCGTCTTCGTATAATAATCAAGTCCGCGCACGATGCCGGTATCGACCACATACCCGATCCCAAGCTCATCCAGCAGCTCCTTGAGCTCTTCAAAGTGTTCCCGGCACTCGTCATCCAGATAATCGATCGTCCGCGGCGCATTCTCCACAATCTCTTTACAGGAATCCACCTTACAGTCAAGCACACGCAGCGGATTTTTCTGCATCCTCTCACGGCAGGTCGGGCATAGTCCATCCTCATGCTTCTTCAGATAGGCAAGAAGCGCCTCATTATAGGTCCTGCGGCAATTTTTACAGCCTATGCTGTTGATATGCAGCTTTGCATCCTTCAGCCCGAGCTTCGCGATCAGCTCTGTTATCAGTGTAATCAGCTCTGCTTCCGCAAGCGGGCTCTTTGAGCCGACAAACTCCACGCCGAACTGATGATGCTGGCGGAGCCTGCCGCTCTGCGGCTTCTCATAGCGGAACGCCTGCGTCACATAATACAGCTTCGTCGGAGCCGGCTGCGCATACATATTGTGTTCGAGGTACGCGCGCATTACGCCCGCAGTCCCCTCCGGTTTCAGGGTAATACTCCTGCCGCCCTTATCCTCGAACGTATACATCTCCTTCTGGACAACATCCGTCGTCTCTCCCACGCCGCGCGAAAACAACACAGTATGTTCAAACATCGGCGTGATAATTTCGCTCATATGGTAGGTCCGGGCAATCTCCCTTGCCGTGCGCTCAACAATCGCACGCTTCCTCATTTCCTCCCCGTACCAGTCCTGTACCCCTCTGGGTGCCTGTGTAATCATCTCTCTGCCTCCCTCATATATCCGAAAAAAACTGTCCAAGCTCCCCGGCTCTTAACAGCTCAGGGAACCCCTCACTGTTCACCACATTCATAAAAGCAAGGAACACCTGTATATCATAATTCTTTGATTCCTGGATCATCATCTCCATCGCCGTCCCCGCATCAAACGCCTTGCGGTACGGGCGGTCCATCGTCAACGCCGCAAATACGTCACAGACACGCAGGATGCGTGAGCCAAACGGAATATCCTCCCTCGTCAGGTTCATCGGATAGCCGGAACCGTCGCAATTCTCATGGTGAAACCTCACCATGTCCACAATCTTCTGCGAATATCCCTTTTCCTGTAAAATCTGTGCGCCGAGCAGGGAATGGCGGCGGACATAACGCATCTCCTCGATGATCAGCGTCTTGTCCTCATGCCCGCGCACATACTGCGCGAGCTCAAGCTTGCCGATATCATGGACAAAACCGGCCACTGCCAGGTCATGGCATTCATCATCCGGCAGCCCCAGCTCCCTGCCCACATGGTACGCCAGGTTGCTGACCGTCACTCCGTGCTCAATCTCTGTGATGACGCTCGGGCGGATGATCGGATACTGTTTTTTATATTCATGACTGGCTGTGCCCATGAAGCCCCGACCTCTTTCTCTCAATCATTTCATCAATGCGGTCCATGTAATTCCTGATATCCTTCACATTCTCAATGCGCTCAATATGATCCTTCGCGCGGACGAGCTTCGTGGCCGCCCCAGCCCCGAGGGCAAGGATACTTTGCACTTCCTCCATGATCAGGATATTATAAATCCCTGCCTTCCCCTCACGCGCATAGCCGACATTTTCAAAATTGCCGGCCATATTCTTCTGGCGGTAAAGGTAATACGGGTACAGCCCAAGCCCCTGCGCGTAATCCGCCGCCATGTCCATGATCTCCTGGCTGTTCGTCATCGTCAGCTCCCTGTGCTCTTCCTTGAAAAGCTTCAGCCTGGCGGCTCGCTTGACTGCAAGGGAATGCACCGTAATACTGTCAGGGGCCAGCCTTGCCAGGGACTGCATCGTGTGTTCCACCTCCGCCATCCCTTCGCCCGGCAGCCCGACAATCAGATCCATATTAATATTGTCAAAGCCCAGGCTCCGTGCCAGATCGTATGCTTCAATCACCTGTCCTACCGTGTGGCGGCGGCCGATCAGGTCGAGCGTCTGCTGGTTCATCGTCTGCGGATTGACCGAAATCCTCGTAATTCCATGCGCCCGCAGCACCTCCAGCTTCTCCCTCGTGATACTGTCCGGCCTCCCTGCCTCGACCGTAAACTCCAGCAGCTTATCGTAACAGAAACGCTGCTCCAGCTTCGTAAGCAGTCGGTCGAGCTGACGCGGCTCGAGCGTTGTCGGCGTGCCTCCGCCGATGTAGACTGTATTCAGTTCCTTATCCGCAAATGCTTCAGATGCGTAATCAATCTCACGGCAGAGCGCGTCGAGGTAGGCGTCTACCTGATCCCGCCACAGATGCAGCGGGCTGGAGCTGAACGAACAGTAGAGGCAGATGCTCGGGCAGAACGGGATGCCGACGTAAAGGCTGTAGCCATTCTCATAATTGATATCCTTCAGGATATGCCGTTCCCGGTTGGCGATCATGACGGCCAGCGACGTCTTTTCATTGCTCGTGTAGTAGGTCTCACGCATATAATTCGCAATATCTGAATTCTTCCAGCCCTGCCCGAGCAGACTCATCGGAATCTTGACCGGGCGGATACCCGTCAGCGTACCCCACGGAAGCTCCCGCCCCGTACAGGACGAAAGCACACGGTAAAGCACCCTCTTCAGGACATTCTTGACCTCAGTGCGCGGAAGCGAGGGATCGTAGGTATCTGACTCATCCGCTCCGGCAGGATCGCCACAAAAAGCCTGAACGTGAACGGATGCCTGATGCCCCGCATATTCTCCGTCCCCCTCGAACGAAATCACCAGGCATCCCGTGACCACATCCACGCAGCCCGGAGCCTTCTTCCTGTCCGCGATTTCCTGCACGGTCTCCCACGTATAGCCCACGCGGACCTCCTGTTCCGGGTAGAATGCCTTGACAAGAGAATGTACGTCATATTCAAAATGTTTCCTGTTCAACTGTACGATAATCATAATCTGCTCGCCTAATATGGATTATATTTTTTCTCAAAGCCGATCTGCGTCTGCTCCTCATGTCCCGGCAGGACCGTCGTCTCATCCGGCAGCACAAACAGCCGTTCATGGAGGGAACGGTGCAGCGCACTCATACTGCCTGTCGGAAAATCCGTCCGCCCGACGCTCGCATAAAACAGCGTATCACCCGAAAACACGACAGACTCCTCCGCGATATAATAGCAGGCTCCGCCGACCGTATGGCCCGGCGTATGCAGCACCTCAATCTGAAACCCGGCAAATCCCACCTGCTCTCCGTCCCTGAACCAGCGGTCAGGCGATAACACAAGGCTATGGCCGCCCATCACAGCAGAGAGATTCTTGTCCGCGTTCTCCAGAATCTCACGCTCTGCCTCATACGCGCAGACCGGGATGCCGTAATGAATATGCAGCTCCTGTGCCGCACCGATGTGGTCAAAATGTCCATGCGTCAGCAAAATCGCCACAGGACGTCCACCCATCGTGGTAATCCTGCTGATGATCCTTGCGGCATGATCGGCAGGATCAATGATCAGGAGCTCTCCGGTCTCCCGGTTCTTCGCGAGGTAGCAGTTCGTCGCCACCGTACCCAGCACGAGCCTCTCTATCTGCAGCTTTCCCATATCATACCTCCAAAGCGTATGCTTTTCCCCCGCAGGGAAGGACAACCTCAGCCTGTTGTGCGCTCTATATCGAGCACACTCTCCACCTGGCGGATCTTATCGATCAGGTAATTCAGCGTCCCCTTGTCCGGCACCTCGAACGACATTGCGATCGTGGCCGTACCCTGCTTGCTTGTACGGGAATTCACAGAGAGCACATCAATCTTGCGCTCCGTGAAAATCTTCGTGATATCGACGAGAAGCCCTGTCCTGTTGTTCCCGTAGATAATGATCTCCGCAAGGTAAAGCCCCTTTTCCCCGGCCGCGGCATCCTTCTGCCACTCAGCGTCAATGAGACGCACACGCTCCTCCTCCGGCAGGTTAATAATATTGATACAATCGGTACGGTGTACCGTAACACCGCGCCCGCGTGTCACGAAGCCGACAATCTCATCACCCGGAATCGGGCTGCAGCATTTCGCAAAACGCACGCTGACATCGTTGATCCCTTGGACCGTGATCCCGCCCCCGGACTTCTTAACCCGTACGGGCGCCGTCTCCTTCGCGCTCTGGACGGCATCGATGATCTGCTCATCCGTAACCTCTTTCCTGTGCGCCTGCTCATAGCCCTCGACCAGCTTGTTGACAATCTGCCCTTCCTTGAGGCCGCCATGCCCGAGCGCCGCGAGCACGGAATCCCAATCCCGGAAGCCATATTTTGTAAGGACGCGCTCCATATATTCCGGCCGCATCAGATCTGCCTGCGCCAGCCCCTTGGATTTGCAGTATGCAGCGAGCATCTCCTTGCCCTTTATGATGTTGTCTTCCTTGAGCTCCTGCCTGAACCACTGGTTGATCTTGTTTTTTGCCTGGGAGCTCTTGACAATCTTGAGCCAGTCACGGCTCGGGCCGCGCGAATTCTGCGAGGTAATAATCTCAATACGGTCCCCGTTCTGGATCACATAATCAATCGTGACGAGCTTGCCGTTGACGCGGGCGCCGATCATACGGTTGCCCACCGCACTGTGGATGCTGTACGCAAAGTCAATCGGTGTGGAGCCGTTCGGCAGGTTCTTCACATCACCGGCAGGCGTAAAGCAGTATACACTCTCTGCGAACAGGTCAAAATCACTCTTAAGCAGGCTCATGAATTCTCGGTTGTCCGAGCGCTGCCAGTCAAGCACCTGGCGCAGCCACGAAAGCTTCTCCTCCTCGCTGCGCGTATCGCCTTTTTTGCCGTCGGCTGCCTCCTTGTACTTCCAATGCGCGGCAATCCCGTATTCAGCCGTGCGGTGCATCTCAAACGTGCGGATCTGGATCTCAAACGGTGTGCCGTTCGGCCCGATCAGCGTCGTGTGCAGCGACTGGTACATATTCTGCTTCGGCATCGCGATATAATCCTTGAACCGCCCCGGGATCGGCTTATACATCTCGTGGATCACGCCGAGGGCCGCGTAGCAGTCCTTGACGGTATCGACGATAATCCGCACCGCGAACAGATCATAGATCTGGTCAAGCGTTTTCTGCTGGTTGACCATCTTTTTGTAAATACTGAAAAAATGCTTGATACGGCCGTCAATCTGTGCCTTGATGCCTGCCGCCTCAATGTGCGCGCTGACCTCCTCGACAATATTGTTGACAAACGCCTGGCGCGCGTCCCTCTTGAGCGCAATCTTCTCAACAAGGTCGTAGTAGACCTCCGGCTCCAGATATTTCAGCGACAGATCGTCAAGCTCCACCTTGATCTTCGAAATGCCGAGCCGGTGCGCAATCGGCGCGTAAATATCCATCGTCTCCCGCGCCTTCTCCCGCTGCTTCTCCGGCGACCAGTATTTCGCGGTGCGCATATTGTGGAGACGGTCAGCCAGCTTGACCAGGATGACCCGGATATCCTTCGCCATCGCCAGGAACATCTTGCGCAGGTTCTCCGCCTGTACCTCGACCTTATCCGCAGAATACGACAGCTGAGTCAGCTTCGTCACTCCATCCACAATCAAAGCGACCTCGGAGCCGAACTCCCGCTCGACCTCCTCTGAATCCATGATCGTATCCTCGACCACATCGTGGAGCAGCCCGGCCACGATCGTCTCCTTATCCAGCTCCAGATCGGCCAGGATAATCGCGACACAGAGCGGATGGATGATATATGGCTCACCGGACTTCCTGAGCTGTCCCTTGTGCGCCTCGCCCGCGATCCGGTATGCCTTCTCGATCATCGAAATATCATCAGAAGGATGGTATTTGCGGACGCTGGTGATCAGCTCCTGGTACAGCACTTCCGGGCTTGTGAAATCCTCCATTGTTTTCACATTCGCATCTGCTTTTTTAATTTCATCGATTCTATTCTGCTTCGTTCTTGTGTCCATACGCCTGACTCCACATCTCCCGCAACTGCGCCCCAATCACAATTCCTGCATCACGCCCCTGGCTGTGCAGCGGGCCGTAACGCTATTTCCCCTCATAGCAGATCACAGACTCCACATCGTAATCCGCAAGACGGCTGCGCCCTTCCAGCCCGGCCAGTTCCATCAGGAAAAGAACCTTGACAACCTCGCCGCCCAGCTCCTCAACCAGCTTGACAGCCGCCTCTATCGTACCTCCTGTCGCGATCAGGTCGTCGACCACCACGACCTTCTGGCCGGGTCTGATCGAATCCCTGTGCATCTCGATCTCCGCTGTCCCGTATTCCAGCTCGTATTTGCGCGAAACCGTCTCACACGGCAGCTTCCCCTTCTTGCGCACCGGCACGAATGGCTTGTGAAGATTGTAGGCAATCGGCATCCCGAAAATAAATCCGCGGGACTCCGCACCCACTACAACATCAAAATCAAGCCCATCCAGCTTCTGCTGCATCAGGTCAATGGCAAGCTTCAGCCCATCCGCATCCTGCAGGATGCTCGTAATATCCCTGAAAATAATCCCCCGCTCCGGAAAATCCGGGATACTCCTGACGTACTCCTCAATTGTTTTCATGCTATCCGCTCCTTTATGATTCTAAAAACATTTCTCCAGTATATCATTTTCCGACTTATTCCGCAATATACTGACTATGAAAAAAATCTGTTATAAAGCCAGATCCCGGCTGCCACAACCAGCAAAACCGGGAACAGTCTCCATAGAATCCTGAAAATAATGCCAAGCACAAAAAATACAACCGCAAGAATCACGATCAGGATCACAATCCCCCTGATCTTTTCCGAATTTGCCCTTGCCCTGTCCCTGACTGATTCCTCAGGACCCTCCGTGCAGACCGTCTCATCCTGATAGCCCTGCGCTCCGTCCGAAAAGAAACGCCCCTTGCCAAAGCCTGCAGCCGCGTCCTGTTCCTCCTCAATCTCATCGACCTGCAAAATCGTCCGCGCAATCAGGCGCGGATCCCCAAGTGAAGCAATCACTTCCTCCTCTGTCCGGCCACCGCTCGTCTCCTGCTCAATAAACTGCTCATAATACCGGATATTGTCCGCGACCTCCTCCTCAGAAAGCTCTCTGTTCAGGATCCGCGCCAGGGTATCCAGAAATTCCCGCCTTGTCATACAAACACCTCCCGCCCTGTCCCGGCCCGGCTCCACCCGCGCCTCGTAAAGTTTGAAAAAAGTATACATGAATCTTTCCGATTGCGCAAGCCCGCAGCCAAAAGAAACCGCTGTCAG
>CAYRKA010000037.1:0-15060 GCA_964424785.1 uncultured Lachnospiraceae bacterium
ATTGGGCGGATTGTGGGAGCGCGAAGCGCGGAACAATCCGGGAATCAGCTTTTGATGGGTAAATCATTGTAAATAATCAAATCAGATTGCCGCCTGATTTTCGTTTGGCAGAATTACGGTTTGAAAAAGAGGAAAATATGGTTGATATATGGTTTTTTACGTGATAGAATAAAAAATATATACAGGTTCTGACGGGAGTTTTCAACAGCAAGGGGGAATTTCTATGACGATTGATGAAATGAAAGCACGCAAGGATGCGCTTGGTTATAGCTGTGAGCAGATCTCCGCACTCTCGCACGTGCCGCTCGGCACCGTTCAGAAGATTTTCGGCGGTGTCACGAAGAGGCCGCGCTTCGAGACGCTGCGCGCTCTCGAGCGCGTGCTGAATCCGGGCAGCACAAAGGGATATCAGACAGAGTCAGACACGCCTTCCCATATCCACGAAGCAGCATCTGTATACCACACTGGCTGGGAACAGGGCGAATACACGCTCCGCGACTACTATGCCCTTCCGGCAGACCGACGCGCGGAGCTGATCGACGGCGCTCTCTACGATATGGCTGCGCCGTCGTACCTGCATCAGCTCATCTGTGGCGAGCTGTATGCACGGCTGAGGGAATATATCCGTGCGAATCACGGACCATGTATTGTCTCACAGGCACCGCTCGACGTACAGCTCGACTGCGATGAGCGGACGATGCTGCAGCCGGACATCATGGTAGTCTGCGACAGGAGCCGCATTCGGAATCGCTGCCTGTACGGCGCGCCCGACCTCGTGATCGAAGTATTGTCCGATTCGACCAGACGGCGCGACATGGGCCTCAAGCTCTCCAAATATATGTACGCAGGTGTCCGCGAATACTGGCTCGTCGATCCGGACCGGCGCAAGGTTGTCGTCTATGATCTCGAGCACGAGGAGCTCCCGGCGCTCTACGGCTTTGACAGCACGATCCCTGTGAAGATCTGGGACGGCCAGTGCCGGATCGATTTTTCCGAAATTTACGAGTATATCCGTTTTCTGTACGAGGAGCCTGCTAAGCCGCAGCCTTAGCAGGCAGTACAGCTTCTGTTCCGTACTTTGCAAGTACCCTCTTAAATGACCCGGCCTGCCCTCGTTCCGGTTTCCGCAAAGGGATCCGAATCTGCTCCTTTTTGGAATCCGTCTGCTTCTCAGGGCGCCAGCTCCGGGAACGGGATCACCGGGGGCATTTCGGCCTTGTGCTCCCCGATCAGCTTCTCCATCCAGGCCATATCATACCATCGGCCAAACTTATAGCCGCATTTATGGAACCTGCCGACGAGCCGGTAGCCGAGCCGCTCATGGAACGAGATACTGTCCCGCGTCAGATACGCGTCCTCCTGCTCCGGCCAGGCGATACAGGCATTGAGGTTCAGGATATGCTGCGCGGCGAGCGTCCGCTCGAGCGCATCATAGAGCAGCCTGCCGACGCCGGAACGCCTGCAGTCCTGCCGCACATAGACCGTTGTCTCGACCGCCCAGCCGTATGCGGCCCGCTCCTTGAACGGTCCCGCATACGCATAGCCGAGGATCCTCCCGCCGCGCTCCGCCACCAGATACGGATACCGCTCCAGCGTGCGCCGTATCCGCCCTGCGAATTCCTGTTCCGACGGAACATCATACTCAAATGTAATCGCGGTCCGCTCTACATACGGCGCATAGACCGCCAGCAGCTCTGCCGCGTCCGCGGGCGAGGCGGCGCGAACCAGTATTTGTTCATTATCCATCTTCTTTTCCTCACCCGGTTTACCCCAGCAGCTCCTTCAGCATCTTATTGACTGCCCCCGGATTTGCCTTGCCTTTCATAGCCTTCATCGTCTGGCCCACGAGGAAGCCGAGCGCCTTCGCCTTGCCGCCGCGGTAATCGGCAACCGACTGCGGATTCGACGCAATCACGCCCTCCACGGCGGAGCGCAGCTCCCCTTCGTCACTCACCATACGGAGGCCGTGCTCCTCGACGTAAGCCTCCGGGTCTACATCCTCATAGAAGATCTGCTCAAAGACCTCCTTCGCGACCGTCTGGTTGATCGTCCCGGCCTCCGTCAGCTCAACCAGCTTCGCAAGGTGCTCCGGCGAGAACCTCAGGTCGTCGGCTTCCCTGTTTTCTTCCTTCAGGAGGCGCAGCGTCTCACCCATCAGCCAGTTGGAAACCTTCTTCGGCCTGCCGCATAATGCCGTCGCCTGCTCGAACATATCCGCCATCTGCTTCGTCTCCGTCAGGATCTGCGCGTCGTACGCCGGAATCTCGAACTCCCTGCTGTAACGCTCCAGCTTCTGCGTGCGCAGCTCCGGCTGGCGGTCCTTCACGGCCTGCATCCACTCGTCGCTGATCACGACGGGCACCAGATCCGGATCCGGGAAATAACGGTAATCCTGCGCATCCTCCTTGGAACGCATCGGATAGGAGTATTCCTTATTGTCATCCCAGCGGCGCGTCTCCTGGATGACAGCCCTGCCCTCCTCGAGCAGCTCGACCTGGCGGGCGCGCTCACCGTCAATCGCGCGTGCGATCGCCTTGAACGAATTCAGGTTCTTCATCTCTGTCCTGGTGCCAAGTTTTTCCGCTCCCACCTCACGCACGGAGAGGTTGACATCGGCGCGCATCGAGCCCTCCTGCAACTTGCAGTCCGAAGCGCCAAGATACTGGATGATCAGGCGTAGCTTCTCAAGATACGCGATGACTTCCTCCGCATTGCGCATATCAGGCTCGGACACGATCTCGATCAGCGGCACGCCGCTTCTGTTGTAGTCGACAAGCGAGCAATCCTCCCACTCATCATGAATCAGCTTCCCGGCGTCCTCCTCCATGTGAATCTCATGGATGCCGACCACCTTTTTCCCGGCAGCCGTCTCAATCTCAATCCCGCCGTCGTGGCAGATCGGCAGATAGAGCTGGGAAATCTGATAGTTCTGCGGGTTGTCCGGGTAAAAATAATTCTTCCGGTCGAATTTGCAATACTGGTTGATCTCGCAATTCGTCGCGAGGCCGACAGCCATCGCGTACTCGACGACCTGCCTGTTCAGGACCGGGAGCGCTCCCGGCATCCCGGTGCAGACCGGGCAGGTATGCGTGTTCGGGGCGCCGCCGAACGCGGTCGGGCAGCCGCAGAAAATCTTCGTCTTCGTCGCGAGCTCCACATGAACCTCGAGGCCGATCACTGTCTCATACTGTTTCGTCATCACTGCTCCCCTCCTTTCACTTCCGGCAGATGCCACGGCCCGCGTGCCTGCTCATACGCGTACGCTGAGCGCAGGATGGTTTTCTCTCTGAAGCAATCCCCGATCATCTGCACACCAATCGGCAGCCCCTGCTTATCCAGGCAGCACGGCACCGAGATGCCCGGGAGCCCGGCGAGGTTCACAGAGATTGTGTAGATATCGCCGAGGTACATCTTCAGCGGATCGCTGAGGCTGTCCCCGAGCCGCGGCGCGGTTGCCGGGGACGCCGGGGCCAAGATCATGTCATATTTCGCAAAAGCGCGGTCAAAAGACTGCTTGATCAGGGCTTTTGTGCGCAGCGCTTTCAGATAGTAGGCGTCATAATAGCCGGAGCTCAGGACGAACGAGCCGAGCATAATCCTGCGCTTCACTTCCTCACCGAAGCCCTCCGAACGGCTCTTTTTGTACATACCGTGCAATCCCTCATATTCAGAAGCCCGGTAGCCATATTTCACGCCGTCAAAACGTGCAAGGTTCGAGCTCGCCTCTGCCGACGCGATCACGTAGTAAGCCGGGATTGCGTACTCGACGAGGCTTAAGTCAAACTCCTCGACGGCCGCGCCCTTCTGGCGCAGCACATCAGCCACGGACAGCACAGCCTGCCTCACCTCACCGTCCAGCCCCGCGCCAAGGTAATCCGACGGGATCCCGACACGCTGCCCACGCACATCGTCGACAAGCGCCGAGGTGAAATCGTAGCTTTCACAGTTCACCGATGTGCTGTCCTTCGCATCCCAGGACGCGATCATCTCCAGGATCGCCGCACAGTCGGAGACATCCTTCGCGATCGGGCCGATCTGATCAAGCGAAGAACCATAAGCGATCAGGCCGTAGCGCGATACCGTGCCATACGTCGGCTTCAATCCGGTCACACCACAAAATGACGCGGGCTGCCGGATCGAGCCTCCTGTATCGGAGCCAAGCGCGTACGGCGTTTCCCGGGACGCGACCGCCGCGCACGAGCCGCCGGACGAGCCGCCCGGCACATGCTCCGTATCCCACGGGTTCTTCGTAGGGCCGAACGCCGAGGTTTCGGTCGTGCTGCCCATCGCGAACTCATCCATATTCGTCTTGCCGAGGATCACCGCCCCGGCTTTCTTCATATTAAAAACTGCCTCCGCCTCATACGTCGGCACAAAATTATACAGGATCCTCGAGCTGCACGTTGTCAGAAGACCCTGCGTGCAGATATTATCCTTCACCGCCACAGGCACTCCGGCCAGCGGTCCGACAAGGCTTCCGTCATCGATCCCCCGCTGCACCTCGTCAGCCTGTGCCAGCGCACGCTCACCGTCAACGGTCACAAAGCTGTTCAGGCTGCCGTCCACAGCCCCGATCTGGTCCAGGCTTGCCTGCACAGCCTCCCTGGCCGAGACCTTTCTCTCCTTGATCGCCCTCCCAAGCTCGAGGGCTGTCATATCTATGATCTGCATATCGTCCATCCTTTCCTGCGCGGTCTGCCTGCCATACGGAATCTGCAGCACACATATCCCCGCTGCATCCCACTGCCGGGCAGCCATATCAGCCTGCCGTCTCCGCCAGCTGTCACTCAACGGTACGCGGCACCTTGTAGGAACTGTCCTTCACCGCCGGTGCGTTGTGCAGCATCGCCTCACTGTTGTCCCCGTTCGTCACGGTATCCTCGCGGAATACATTGTTCACCGGGAAGATGTGGGACATCGGCTCCACTCCTGACGTATCCAGCTCATTGAGCTTGTCCACATAGTCGAGCATCCGCCCGATATCCTTCTTTGCCTGCTCCTTCTCTTCCTCTGAGAGCTCGAGCTGCGCCAGTATCCCGACATATTCGATCGTCTCGTCGCTGATTCTGTTTGCCATAAACTGCCTCCTGATTGTCGTTTCCCGCTGCATCTTCAGAGTAACAGGCCGACCCGTGTCCAGCCTGCCCCCGCAAAGCCTGCAGCTCCCATAAGATCCTCCCGCGCCAGGGCATCCCCTTAAGGCTCCAGCCTCGACATATCGCGCGGGAATAAAGTAGTTTCTCTTACATTGTCCTCGCCAACCAGCTTCATGGTCAGGCGTTCCAGGCCAATCCCGAGACCGCCGTGCGGCGGCATCCCATATTTGAACGTTCCGAGGTACTGATCCATACCCTCCTCGGGCATCCCGCGCGCCGCGATCTTGTCGCGGAGCATCTGGTAATCGTGGATGCGCTGTCCCCCGGTCGTGATCTCGAGGCCGCCATACAGCAGGTCGAAGCTCAGCGTAAAGCGCGGATCCGCAGGATCGTCCATCGCGTAGAACGGACGCTTCTTCGACGGATAATGCGTGACAAACACGAAATCCGCCCCGCACTCTTCTTTGAAATACCGGCCGATCAGCGTCTCCTCCTCCGGCTCCAGATCGTACGGGTTGCGGATCGGGCGGCTGTATTTCTCCGAGACAAGCTCTTTCGCCCGGTCAAAGCGGACCATTGGGATCCTGTCCGTATCCGGCAGCGTCACATCCAACGCCGCAAGCTCCGCCGCATATTCCTTCCTCAGGAGCTTCATCGCATATTGCAGGAAGCCTGTCTCCATCTCCATGATATCAACGTAGCTGTCAATATAACCCATCTCAAAATCAAGGCTCGTGTACTCATTCAGATGGCGCTTCGTGTTGTGCTTCTCCGCGCGGAACACCGGCGCCGTCTCAAACACGCGGTCAAAGACACCGACCATCATCTGCTTGTAGAATTGCGGGCTCTGCGCCAGCACGGCAGGATGATGGAAATAGTCAAGCTTAAAGATATTGGAGCCGCCCTCCGCTCCCTTCGCGGCAATCTTCGGCGTGTGGATTTCGGTGAAGCCCTGGCTGTAGAGGTAGTCGCGGAAGCCCCGCACGATCCCCTCCTGCAGGCGGAATTTCGCGCGCTCGCGGATATTGCGCAGCGCTATACTGCGGTTGTTCAGCTTCGCGTCAAGCGATGTGTTCAGCTTCCACTTGCCGACCGGCAACGGCAGCGGCTCATACGGCGAGGCCAGAATCCTCCCGCCCGTCACGCGCAGCTCGATGCCATGCGGCGCGCGCCCGTCACGCGCGATCACGCCGGCCAGCTCGACCGTCTGCGCCTCCCGTATCTCATGAATCGGAAGCGTCGTCCTGCCCTCCTCAAACACACACTGGAGCAATCCGCCGCGCTTCCTCAGCACGACAAACGCCACCTCGCCCATATCACGGACCGTGTGGACAGCGCCGTTCACCTTCACCGATGTGCCGACGCATTCCGGCTTCACGAGCTCCTCCAGTTCAAGTGTCTCCTTTTTCGTCATTCCTGATAAATATTCCATAATGCAGCTCTCCTTCCGGTTCCGGGGCTTCTGTGTTATAATGGCACTGCTAATCGGATAGGGGAGATTCATCGACCCTATCCGCCCGCGCCAGGGCGGCAGCGGCTCTGCCGCTGAAATACCTTGCCGCCCTGTGTGCACAAAAAAGTCCCGGAACATCATAATATGATATTCCGGGACGGATAATCTGTACTCATCGCACGAAAAGCACGATAACGTATACCCGCGGTACCACCCGCATTGCAGACTCCTTTGTCTACCCCTCTTGATGCACGTAACGTGTGCGGCGTACTGCCCTAACGATATTGCAAAAGAATGTGCCGCACACATTCCCGCAGCCGCGCCGGACATCTGATATATATCCGTCCCGCGCCGGCCGAAGCATGTCATCCTCGAACAGTCGGCTCCAGAGCGTTCCCTTGTCCCCTTCCCTCCATCGGCACTCTCAGTCGGTGATGCCGAATTCCTGTCAAGTTCCGGAAACAGAGTCTCCTTCATCGCTTTTCAACTTTAATGCACAGATATTAGCACATATTTTTTCCGGTGGCAAGGCTTTTTTGGGAATTTCCCAAATTTCTGGTTGTAACTTCCGATATGTCTGGTATAATGTTTGAGATATTGCAGTTTCAGAACTGTTTGGAGGATATAAGAATGAACCGTTTCATGATTCCGGAGGGCTATGTGTCCCCTCTTTCTCTTTATGACACCCAGATCGCCATCAAGACGGTCAAGGACTTTTTCCAGCAGACACTCGCGTCACAGCTCAACCTGCTGCGCGTCTCCTCGCCGCTTTTTGTCGATCCGGCATCGGGACTGAATGACAATCTGAACGGCGTCGAACGTCCGGTTCGGTTCGGCATCAGGGAGCAGGGGGACAGCGAGGCTGAGATCGTCCAGTCTCTCGCCAAATGGAAGCGCTACGCGCTTAAGAAATACGGCTTCGTACACGGAGAGGGCCTCTACACCGACATGAATGCAGTCCGCCGGGACGAGGACACCGACAACATCCACTCGATCTACGTGGACCAGTGGGACTGGGAAAAGGTGATCAGCCGCAGCGAACGCAACCTCGACACGCTCAAAAAGGTCGTGCGCTCCGTCTACAAGGCCATCAAAAAGACTGAGGTTTATATGTCGATCCAATATGACTATATCGGCGAGATCCTGCCGAAGGATATCTTTTTCCTGACTTCCCAGGAGCTCGAAGATCTGTATCCGGGGCTGTCCCCGCGTGAGCGTGAGTACGAGATTACAAAGGAAAAGGGCGCAGTCTTTATCATGCAGATCGGCGACGTCCTCGCATCCGGCGAGAAGCATGACGGACGTGCGCCAGACTACGACGACTGGACGCTCAACGGCGACATCCTCGTCTACTACCCGGTACTCGACATCGCACTGGAGCTGTCTTCCATGGGGATCCGCGTGGATGCCGACGCACTGACGCGCCAGCTTAAAGCCAGCGGCTGCGAGGAGCGTGCCGGATTGCCGTTCCAGAGCTCCATCCTCGCGAACGACCTGCCCTATACGGTCGGCGGCGGCATCGGCCAGTCACGGATCTGTATGTTCTATCTCCGCAAGGCCCACATCGGCGAGGTACAGTGCTCGCTGTGGCCGGACGAGGTAGTGCGTGAGGCAAAAGCACACGGGATGCAGCTTTTATAAGCTGCACCCCGTGCCAACCTGCTGCTTTACATCGCTTTGATGCGCTCAAGCGCCGCGACCGTATTCTCGTATGTGCCGAACGCTGTCAGGCGGAAGTAGCCCTCACCGCTTGGGCCGAAGCCTGAGCCCGGCGTGCCGACGACATTCGCGTGTTCCAACAGATAGTCGAAGAACTCCCACGAAGTCATAGGATCCGGCGTCTTCAGCCAGATGTACGGCGCGTTCACGCCGCCGGACACCGTATACCCGGCTGCCCTCAGCCCTTCCAGAATCGTCTTCGCATTATTCATATAATAAGCAACCTGCTCCCGGAGCTGCGCCTTGCCCGCCTCCGAATAAACAGCCTCGCCCGCGCGCTGGACAATGTAGGGCGCCCCATTGTACTTGGTGCCGTGGCGCCTCGCCCAGAGAGAATGCAGCATCACATCGCCGCACTTTAGATCCTTCGGGACTACCGTGTAACCGAGGCGCGTGCCTGTGAACCCCGCGTTCTTCGAGAATGACTTCAGCTCGATCGCACACGTCCGCGCGCCCTCGCACTCATAGATGGAGTGCGGCACATTTTCCTCTGAAATATATGCCTCATAAGCTGCGTCATAGATGATCACAGCGCCGTTCTTGTTCGCATAATCGACCCAGCCCTGGAGCTGCTCCTTTGTGACCGTCGCCCCGGTCGGATTGTTCGGGAAACACAGGTAGATCAGATCCGGCGTCTCCTCCGGGAAATCCGGTGCGAAATCATTGTCTGCGGTACAAGGCATATAGATCACGTCGCTCCATCTGCCGGTCACCGCGTCATATGTGCCGGTGCGTCCCGCCATAGCGTTCGTGTCCACATACACCGGGTAGACCGGGTCACAGACCGCGATCCGGTTGTCGATGCTGAAAATCTCCTGAATATTCCCGGAATCGCACTTCGCGCCATCCGAGACAAAAATCTCATCCGCAGCGATGCTGCAGCCGCGCGCCCTGTAGTCATGTTCAGAGATCGCATTGCGCAGGAACTCATAACCGAGATCCGGCGCGTAGCCGTGGAATGTCTCCTTCTTCCCCATCTCGTCAACCGCGCTGTGCAGCGCCTCAATGATCGCCGGGGCGAGCGGCTGCGTCACATCGCCGATCCCGAGCCGGATAATTGCCCTGTCCGGATGCGCCTGCTGATATGCGGCAACCTTTTCCCCGATCGTCGAGAATAAATAGCTGCCCGGCAGCTTCAAATAGTTGTCGTTGATCTTAAACATCTGAATTTTCCTCCTGCATATAGTTCTTACAGCGTCAGCCCGCTGCCGATCATCCGCGTTTTCCGAACCGATAATCCCTCACAAAGCCCGGTCCTGTCAATCTGCGGCACACAAATCAGCCGGGATCTCAATCTCGCCGTCAAACACGACCGTCGCCGGTCCTGTCATCATCACCGTATTTTTTCCCTTGTCCCAATGAATCTGCAGATCGCCGCCGCGCAGCCGCACTGTCACGCTGTCCTCTGTCCAGCCGTTCAGGATACACGCCACCGTCGCCGCACAGGCTCCCGTGCCGCAGGCAAGCGTCTCTCCGGATCCGCGCTCCCACACGCGCATCTGTACCGTGCGGCGATCCATCACACGGATGAACTCCGTATTGACACGGTCGGGAAACATCGGGTGGTGCTCAAACTGCGGGCCGATCTGTTCAAGCGAGAGCCCGTCGACATCCGGCACGCGCACAATACAATGTGGATTCCCCATCGAGACACACGTCATCTCGTACGCGCAGCCGCCAACCATCACCGGCAAACCAATTACAGCGCCAGATCCGCAGCTGCACGACGCCCCGGCCAGGCTCACTTCCACCGGGATCCTCCCCGGATCCAGCTCCGGCGCACCCATATCGACTGTGACGAGCGCCACCTTCCCATCCGTAACCTGCAAATCGAGATATTTCATACCACTCCCTGTCGCGATGCTGATGTGCGTCCTGTCTGTCAGGCCGTAATCATAAACGTACTTCGCAACACAGCGGATCCCATTGCCGCACATCGCGCCACGCGAACCATCCGCATTGTACATCTCCATCTCAAAATCCGCTGTCTCGGACGGTTTGATCAGGATGAGCCCGTCTGAGCCGATCCCGAAATGGCGGTCGCTCACAAAACGCGCCACGCGAGCCGGATCTGCCACTGTCTCCTGCAGGCAGTTCACATACACATAATCATTCCCAATGCCATGCATTTTCGTAAACTTCATACATCCCTCCCGGATTATTCAAATCATTCCAGATATCACTGCCGCATCAGCGCCAGCACCATCTGGGCGGTCTCGACGAGGTTCGTGCCGCTGTCCATGCTGGTCTTCTGGAGATAACGGTGCGCTTCCTCTTCAGAGATACCATTCTTCTCCATCAGCATCTCCTTCGCCTCCTGAATCACCTGCTTCTCACGGTCGGTGCGCTGCAACGGCACCGTGCGGCGCTTCCTCCGACGCCGGACGAGCTCCGTTTCCAATCCATCAAGCGACTCAAACAATTCAGCAGCATGCAGCGGCATCGTCACACTGGCCACGCCGTCCGCAACACCTTCTCCGATCACCCTCGGAGAGGCAACCAGGAGCATCCCGAACGAAGATGGCAGGTTTTCAAAAAGCTCCGTATAGAGCATATCGGGATAGCGGTAGCCGCAGACCATGATCCCGCTGCCGAGACGGTCCGCCGCGCTGAGCGCCTGCGCCCCGCTCGTACACACGGCCGCCACATCATAGCCGCCGCGCATCAGCAGCCTGCGGATATTCCTGGCATCCTCAGCTTTCGGAAATACTACCACCAAACTCGTCATGCATATCCTCCGTTCCGCTCCTGTCAGAATGTTACCTGGTGAAACGAATCAATCGAACTTCGGCCCCGGCTGAACCGAAATTTAATTTTTGACGAGATATTGTTCAATCTCCCAGTTGCTTACACTGGCATGGTAGGAATCCCACTCCTCCTTTTTCGCACGGATGAACTTTCGGCAGATATGGCTGCCAAGCACTCCCTTGATATAGTCATCCTCCTCGAGGCATCGGATCGCCTCCTGCAGGCTGCCGGGCAGGCACTCGATCCCGAGTTCGTCACGCTCCTGCTCGCTCAGCGTGAAAATATTTGCGTCGACGCTCGCCGGAGGCATGATCCGGCCACGGATCCCGTCAAGTCCTGCCGCAAGGCAGACTGCCAGCACAAGATATGGATTCGATGACGAATCCGGGCTGCGCAGCTCAATCCGCTGCGTCTGTCCGATCTGCGCCGGGATACGGATCAGCGGGCTGCGGTTCCGCATCGACCATGCGATGTAGACCGGAGCCTCAAAGCCCGGCACCAGGCGCTTGTAAGAATTCACGAGCGGGTTCGCGATCGCCGTGATCGCGCGGATATGCTTCATAATGCCGCCGATGAACCAGTAGCCCTCCCTGCTCAGATGCGCCTCATCATCCGCGTTGAAAAACACATTCCTGCCGTCCTTCGCAAGTGACATATTGATATGCATACCGGAGCCGTTCACATCCTGCTTCGGCTTCGGCATAAAGGTAGCGCACAGGCCATGAAGCTTCGCGATCGTGCGCACGGCAAGCCGCAAGGTCATGATATCATCAGCTGTCCGCAGCGCCTCATTGTAATGGAAATCAATCTCATGCTGCGCCGGGGCATCCTCGTGGTGGGACGCCTCAATGACAAGCCCCATCTCCTCGAGCGTCAGGATCATGTCACGGCGGGCATTTTCCCCGAGATCGAGCGGCCCGACATCAAAATAGCCGGCCTTTTCGTGCGTGATCGTCGTAGGGTTCCCCTCATCGTCCATATGGAACAGGAAGAACTCACACTCCGGGCCGACATCAAACTGATACCCCATCGACGCTGCTTCACCGAGCACACATTTCAGCACATAACGCGGATCCCCGGTAAACGGCGTGCCGTCCGCGAGATAGACATCACAGATAAAGCGCGCCACCTTGCCCTGCTGCGGCCTCCATGGAAAAATGCAGAAGGTATCGAGATCCGGATACAGGAACATATCCGACTGTTCCACCCGCGCAAAGCAGTCGATCGAAGCTCCGTCAAATGTAATCTCATTATTCAACACACGCTCAAGCTGGCTCGTCGTCACCGCCACATTCTTGAGCATCCCAAACATATCTGTAAACTGGAGGCGGATGAACTCGACGTCCTCCTCCTCAATCATGCGCCAGATATCCTCCTTCGTATATTTACTCATACAGTCCACTCCTTTTCATAATGCGGCTGTTCTAAAGGCAAAAAGGCACTCTTTACCTTAAAGAACGCCTTTGTCTATTAGAAATCATATCAGGGAGCGGTTTTTTTGTCAACCGGAAATCGAAAGGGCAGATGAGTAAAATCTACAGTTCGGACAGCCGGATGAGAAGTACGCAGGACCGTCTGAAAGTTCTGTACCGCCCGTCTACAACAACTAAGGCCTCAGAAAGTCTGCGCATCTGCCGCGGACAACTCAGGAAATGTGCCTGATGCGCATTCCCTCAGACAAAGTCCGCTGAGAATCCTGCCAGACCGCAGGATTCGTACAGATGCTCCGGTCTTCTGAGGCCTAAGTTCTTGTAAAGACTCGCTATAGTCACTTTCAGACGGCCCTGCAATCTTCTCTGGCAGTGGCTTGCTCATACAGAAAAACCGTCTTATTTCTTGCTGTCCTTGATCTTCGCGAACACGCTCTGCAGCACAATGAAGAAGCACAGGAGCGCCGCCACCGCGATATTCGACCAGGAGCTCAGGAGCTTCCCGTTCGTCTTGACCAGAGAAGAAATCGTGCCGTTGATCAGCACGCCGAAGAACGAGCCGATGACGTTGCCGACGCCGCCGGTCAGCAGTGTGCCGCCGATGACAGAGGAAGCGATCGCGTCCATCTCGAGGCCGAGGGCCTGCTGTACGCTGCCGGACATTGTGTTCAGGCAATAGCAGATGCCGCCGATCGAGCAGAGGAACGAGGAAAGCATATACGCCTTCAGCTTCGTCTTCTTGACGTCAAGACCCATCATGACCGCCGACTGCTCGTTGCCGCCTACCGCGTAGAGGCTGCGGCCGAACTTCGTGTAACGCAGCATCAGGAAGATCACGACAAGCACGACCAGCGCGACGACCACCGGAACGCGGATGAACGGGATTTGTTCAATACCCTTGCTGTTTACATAGGAACCGAACGGAAGCTGGATCTTGATATTTGCGATCTTCAGGAACAGCTCATTCGTACTGACCGATACCTGCTTGGAGCAGATCACGGCTGTCATGCCGCGCCCGAAGAACATCCCCGCCATCGTGACGATAAACGGCTGGATCTCAAGATAGCCGATGAAGAAGCCTTGGACCGCGCCGAACACCAGGCCGATCAGCAGGACAAGGAGACACAGGACGACCGCGTTCATCTTCCACGACTCCATGCCGACCACGAGGAACATGCAGTCCATCGCGACCAGGGAACCGACTGAAATATCGATCCCTCCGGTCAGCATGATGCAGGTCATGCCGCAGGCCACGCAGAGTAGCCCGGCATTGTTGATCAAGATATTCAGGAAAGTCTGCAGATGCGTGAAGCCTTTGTTGCTGTACATCACACATCCGACTGCATACATCACCACGAACAGGACGATCGTGATCAGGAGCAGCAGCGTATTGCTGTTCAGTTTCTTTTTTGTCTTCATCTTGCCGCACCTCCCTTTGCAAGCGCGCGCTTCGCGGAACGCTGTTTTAAGAAAGCCTTGAACGGCGGAGCCTGGATCGCCACGATAATCAGGACGATGATCGCCTTGAATACCGGAGCCTGTGCTGTCGAGACACCGACAGCGAGCAGCGTCGTCGTAATGGCCTGGATCGTGTAGGCGCCGATGATGCTACCTGCGAGGCTGAACTTACCGCCGCCCAGGCTGTTGCCGCCAAGGGCGACCGCGAGGATCGCATCCATCTCGTAACTCATGCCGATATTGTTCGAGTCAGCGGAGCTGATGCGGGATGCCGCGACAATACCGGCGATACCGGCGCAGATGCCGCAGACCGCGTAGCACAGGAAGATGATTTTCGAGGAATTCAGCCCCGCAATGCGGGACGCTTTCTTGTTGATGCCAACGCTCTGGATATAGAGGCCGAGCGCAGTCTTCCTCAGCAAAACCGCCGTAATCGCCACACAGACCGCCGCAATCACGATCGGTGTCGGGATGAAGCCGCAGTAGCCGCCGAAGAACTGGAAAGACTCGTTGCGGATATAAACGATCAGGTTATTGCACAGCAGCAGGCCGATTGCACGCGCCGCAGAGTACAGGATCAGCGTCGCGACCATGGGCTGGACATTCAGTCCCGCGACGAGGAAGCCGTTAAAGCAGCCGCACAGGCCGCCCATCAGGATGCCGGCGATCACACCGACGAGCAGCGGGAGCTGCAGGTCATTTGTGGAAGAAACGCCATACCCGGCGAGCAGCATACAGCAGAATGCCGCCGACAGCGACATAACGGAACCGACGGAAATATCGGTCCCAGCCGAGGCCGACACGACGAGCGTCATACCGATCGCAAGAATCGCTACTTCGCTGCCGCGGTTCAGCACATCGATCAGACGGCCATAGAGCACGCCGTTGCGGATCGATATTGTGAAAAAGCTGAGCGCAAAATTCCCCGAGGCGATATCTGCGATGATGTTCACCATCATTACCAGCAACATACAGAAAATCGGAAGGAACAGACGCTTGCTGGTCAGTTTTTTGACATTATTCATTTAGAAGCACCTCCCGCAATCGCTTTCATGACATTCTCCTGCGTCAGATCCTCCGTGATCTCGCCGACCTTCGCGCCGTCACGCAGGACTGCCATCTTCGAGCAGGTACGCAGCATCTCCTCGATCTCGGA
>CAYRKA010000037.1:15160-19558 GCA_964424785.1 uncultured Lachnospiraceae bacterium
ATCTCGATCTGCCGGCTCATCGGCAGCAGCTTGAATATGCCGCGCTTCGCCTGGAGCGCCAGGATAATATTTTCACGCACCGAAAGGTCAGCGATGATCCCCTCCGCCTTGCGGTCATCCGGGAGAAGTCCCATGCCGAGGTTCATCGCGTCGATCGGCGCATTAATCTTTTCCTCTTTTCCATTCACCTTCAGCGTGCCGGTCTGCGCCTTGTCCGCGCCATAAATCGCGCGTGCCAGCTCGCTTCGCCCGGAGCCAAGCAGTCCGGTAAGACCCACGACCTCGCCCTTATGTATTGTCAGGTCAAACGGCTTGATCGTGCCCTTGTGGCTCAGGCCCTTCGCTTCGATCATCACGTCCGCGTGTGAGAAATCCTTTGCCTCGTCATTCTTGATCGCTGCCAGGTCATCAAAATCCTTACCCATCATCGCCGCGACCAGCTTGACCCTTGGCAGCTCCTCGATCGGGTATTCGCCGACAAGCTGTCCGTTGCGCAGCACTGTGATACGGTCGCAGACCGCATACACCTGTTCCAGGAAATGCGTAACGAAAATGATGCCGACGCCCTGTGACCTCAGCCGCCTCATCAGGCCGAACAGCTTCTCGACCTCGTTGTCATCCAGGGAGGAGGTCGGCTCGTCGAGAATCAGCACCTTGCATTCCATATCGACAGCACGCGCGATGGCGATCATCTGCTGCAGCGCCAGGGAGTATTCCTCGAGATTCTGGGTGACATCGACATTCATATCGAGGTCGCTCATGATTTTGCGGGACTTCTTGACCATCGTCTTCCAGTCGATCGTCCCGAGCCTCGTCCTGGGCTCACGGCCGATAAAAAGATTCTCCGCCACACTCAGGTTCGGGCAGAGGTTTACCTCCTGGTAGACGGTGGAGATACCTTTTTTCTGCGCGTCGAGCGTGGAATGGTTCACCACAGCCCCGCTGATGCCATCCACATGAATCTCGCCGGCTTCAAACGCGTTGATACCGGTCAGGCACTTGATCAGCGTCGATTTGCCCGCGCCGTTCTCGCCCATCAGCGCGTGGATCTCGCCCTTCCGCAGCGTGAAATCCACATTGTCGAGCGCCTTGACACCGGGGAAGGTCATTGTGATGCCGCGCATTGTCAGTACAACATTCTTCTCCATTTTTGCCTCCCGTAAAGTATGGTCACAACCCGGCTGAGGCCAGGCTGTAACCGGCCGGACAGGGAAGATTTATCACCCCCTGTCCGCCCCGTGTACACAAACCCGGGGGGACCCGGATTGCCAGGTCCCCCCGGGACATTCTGAACATCAATTACAGATGATCTTTATAGATTAGTACTGAGCCTCGATGATCTCGTCTGTCACAACTGTCAGCGCCTGCTCCGCGCCGTCAACCGTAATGGACTCAAGGATGTCTTCATTTACATACCAGTGCTCTTCCATGTATACTTCCTTCTCCGGCGTCTCACCAGCCTCAAGCTGCTGGATAACTTCCTCTACGAACGGAGCCGCCAGCGGGTTGCACTCGAAATCAGCGTTGATGTCGCCGCTCTGTACATATTCAAGGCCAGCTGTGCATGCATCGAAGGAGATCAGGATCACATCGCCGTCTACGCCGTATGTAATGCCTGCTGCTTTCATAGCGTCCATAGCGCCGAATGCCTCGTTATCGTTCTGGCAGACAACTACATTGAACTGACCCTCATAGCTCTTGCAGTAGGACTCCATAACCTCCTGGCCTGTAGCCTGGTCGAAATTGCCATCCTGGGAATCAAGGATTGTCCAGCCGTTCGCGTCAGCGATTTCCTTGAAGCCGTCCGTACGTCCGATCTGCGCGGAAGAACCGTTCGTGCCTTCGATGACCAGGGCGTTGATCTCCTCGACACCCTTCGCCTCAGCGTAAGCCTTCAGCCACTCGCCTGCCGCCAGACCCTCTGTCTTGAAGTTCGACCCTACCCATGAAACATATTTGTCGGAGTCATCAATCGTGCGGTCGATCACGATTACCGGAATACCGGCATCCTCGCACTCTGTCAGCACCTGATCCCAGCCTGTGGAAACGATCGGGTCGATGATGATGTAGTCAACCTCCTGCTGGATGAAGTTGCGGACCGCCTCAAGCTGTGCCTGGGAATCATTGTCGCAGTCTACGAACTGGAGATCATAGCCGTTCTCCGTCGAGAATACATCCTGGCAGGACTTCGTGGAAGCTGTACGCCAGTCAGACTCATGGCCGACCTGTGCGAAACCGATCGTGGTCAGATCTTCCTCAGCGTTCACCGCTACTGCCGACATACAAAGTGCCGCTGCTGTTGCCGCTAATACTGCTAATTTCTTTTTCATGTTAAATTCCTCGCTTTCTTTTTTGTGGGTTTATTTTTCATATAGATAAATTTAGCAGAATTCTGTCCGTAAGTCAATATTTTTTCATGCTATTTTACCAGTTTTTCTATCCTTACAATACAAATTTTTTGTTTGAATCCTTGATCTCAAATACAAATTTATGATTTGATTGACGCAGTCTCGGGAAATCCAGCAGCGCGCCGTCATCTCGGCCGGGGTACGCACTGCATTCCCCAACCCAAATCTTGTGCTGCCCTGTCATCCTCGGAAATATGAACGTGAGCAGACGCAAGGGGATTGTTTTCATTTGACCAGAACAGTAAATTTTATGATCGCTCTATTTTTTACTGTAATACAACTGTTTCGGACTGCCTGGTTTTTCCGGTATACTCAAATGGATCAATCCTTCTTCCACCAGCGGCATAATATGTCTCTGGATCGCATAGGTCACAGAGGATAATCCAAGGTAATCGCATATTTCTCTTCTTGTACGCGGCGTCCGGCAAAACAAAATCAGATTTTTGACATCTTCACTTTGCTCTGACGTCTGCCCTGCTTTATGCTCTGGCTCCCTGTAAAACCGTACAACAAAGCTTCCCCGTTCCTCCAGAAACTCCGGTGCGCGCAATCCATACTCCTCCATTGTTCTGCGTATTGTCGGGATACCGGAATAACGGTTTTCTGTAATCCCCAAAACCTCCAGCGCAGACGTTAAGACGGGATTTCTTGTATCAGGCTGCATTTTCCCCAGTTGGTCAATCCGAATCCTTCCATAAACCCCACCTGGATTCCTGATTTCCATTCTGTCGTCAAACATAAGCAGCTGTATCGGCATTCCTTCCGTATGAACGCTGTAATCGCGATGAACCAATGCATTCAACACCGCTTCCCTGACGGCTGTCACCGGATAGTCTGTCTGATCCTGTCTCTTTCCGGTATTACGATCAATAATTGTTTTTGTGCGCATATTTTTCCGCACGAAGCCGATAGCTGCCTCCAGCATTTCCGGAATACTGCCCTCTATTCTCTGATTATCCAAAAAGCGCTCTCCCATCGCCCCTGTCTCTCCGACTTCTGTCCCTGGGACAACAACCGCCGTAATACAAAGCTGCGGAAAATAAGCCTGCGGATAATAGCCAAACAGAAGCGCCGCATTTAAAGTTACCGCTCCATTTCGGGTAATACTCATTAATTCACAGATTTCCTTGTCAGGTAAATGCGCCAGATTTGGCTTTCCGCCTCTTAACTTCAAAATATATTTTTCCAAAGCCTCTCTATTTAAAGCGCTTATGACAACCCTTGGTACTTCCCGGATATCATCCTGATATTTCCTGCGAAAAGCCTCGTAGCTGTATATTTCATATTCCGTCATCGGCTCATCGCTGTCGCCGACCCGCACAAAGGATCCCTTTATCCTGCCCTGTCCCCGGTAATAACACGGTCTGTCTGCCAGATCAATCCCCGGAATCTCCGCTGCGACAAAGCATTTTTCATTTTTTTCCAGTACGGTAAAAAGAGGACGTACCACGGGCTCCATCTGCAGGCACTGCGCATTAATTTTCTTCTGGAGATCCTGCGCATCGTATACGCCTGCTTCTTCATAATCATTTTCTTCATCAATTCCAAAAATCAGAATTCCGCCATCATCCTGATTCGAAAAGCTGGACAACGTATCATACAGCCGCTTAGGGCATCCTGATCTTGCACTTTTCAACTCTAAAATTTGAGATTCACATTTCACTTTTTGTATTTCAATTAACTTTTCAATAAATTCATCCGCTGTCATTTTAGTTTCCCCCTTCAATATTTAAGATTTTACCATTATATTTCATTTTATTCAAGAAATTTAACTGATATTCTCAAAATCCTGATTCTATATTTCTTAATTTGAGTTTTTTTGAAATACAAAAACTGGCCGACTGAAATCACATTCAATCAACCAGCTCACCCAGCGGACGTACCCCTACTCATCCGGCAGACTTTTTATCGCCGTCAGGCGGAACAAATATTCATCTATATTCTATCTTTTTTATTTTGAAAGTATAATCTTTTCCGGATAATAGCTTAA
>CAYRKA010000038.1:0-19147 GCA_964424785.1 uncultured Lachnospiraceae bacterium
CACGTGCCTGCTTTGGTATTACAATCTGTCCTTTTTCACCGACTGTAGCTGTCCAGGCGTATTTGTCTTTCGGTTCATTCATTTCTCCTCACCTCGCAAGTATGATTTGTATGACTTATCATACTTCTTTTCCGTGGAAATGTCAATATGATTGTGTCTTCGACTGATAAGGAATTACCAACTTTCCTGTTATGGACATTGAAGTTATTAAAAGAATATGTTATAATCATCCGCAAATCACGAACGCGGGAGGCAATCATTATGCGGGAATTTTATATTGACAACGACGGAATCCGACTCCATGCGAAGCTGGATATGCCGGAGGGTGTAACGGATCACAGCGCGGGTAAATATCCGCTGGTGATCGTGATCCATGGCCTTACCGGGCATATGGAGGAGCGGCATATCGTTGCGGTTTCTCAAAGCATGAATTCTGCAGGCTTTGCCACTCTCCGGGCAGAGATGTACGGCCATGGCAAGAGTGGGGGCTCCTTCGAAGACCACACGCTCTATAAATGGGTGACAAATGCACTTGCAGTGGTCGATTATGCGAAGAAGCTTGATTTTGTCAGTGACCTGTATCTCTGCGGCCACTCCCAGGGCGGATTACTTACGATGCTGGTCGGCGGTATGAAGCCGGACGACCTGAAAGCGATCATTCCCCTTTCGCCTGCCTGGATGATCCCGGATTATGCAAGACGTGGGAACCTCGTAGGCATTGACTTTGATCCAAAGCACATTCCCGGGACACTCCGGAATGCCCAGATGGCAATCAACGGCAATTATATCCGGGTGGCCCAGACGATTCATGTGGAGGATGAAATTGCCCGGTATGAGAGGCCTGTGCTCATCGTACAGGGAGACGCAGACGAAGCCGTACCTCTGGAATATGCGAAAAAAGCGGCAGAGCTGTATGCAAACGCAAAGCTGATCCTCATACCGGGCGACACCCACTGCTTTGATTCTCATCTGGAGATGATGACTGACGCAGTAAAAGAATTCCTGGTCAATCTGACACAGGACAGGCGCCCGTCGGATTGACGGAGCAAGGATGCGCCTTTGATCGGCATCTCCCGATAAGCTATGTTATCAGACTCAAAAAGGCCTGAATCTACGCTGTGCTTACCACATCAGCAGATTCAGGCCTTTTCACGACTATGGCATTTATTATTTCAGAGTAACCTTTGCGCCCTCTGCCTCGAGCTTTGTCTTCAGCTCCTCAGCCTCAGCCTTGGACGCGCCCTCCTTGATCACCTTCGGAGCGCTGTCAACCACGTCCTTAGCTTCCTTCAGGCCAAGGCCTGTAGCCTCACGCACGACCTTGATTACCTTAACCTTGGACGGTCCGATCTCTGTCAGCTCTACGTCGAACTCGGTCTTCTCCTCGACTTCCTCAGCCGGGCCGGCTGCCGCTACAACAACGCCTGCCGCCGCAGATACGCCAAACTCCTCCTCGCAAGCCTTTACGAGATCATTCAGTTCAAGTACGGATAACTCTTTGATTGCTTCGATAAACTCAGCAGTAGTCAGTTTTGCCATTTTATTTTCCTCCTGTTATAAGATAATAGAAACGTTTTCGGTTTGTCCCGGCAGGCGGGATAAACATCCCGGCCTGGTTATGCCGCATACAATCACTCTGTCTTCGCTTCCGCGATCTGATTGAGCACGCGGGCAAGATTCGCGATCGGCGACTGGATGCTCCCGAGCAGCTTGCCAAGCAATTCTTCTCTCGACGGGACGGCTGCAAGCGCGGCAACGCCCGACTCATCGTAGTAACCGCCCTCGACAACGCCAGCCAGCATCTTCATTGTCGGAGCTTTTTTCGCATACTTGGAAATAATCCTCGCCGGGGCTGTCGCGTCGTCCTTGGAAACCGCGATCGCGTTCGGCCCTTCCAGATGCTTCAAGAGCGCCTCACACGGCGTCCCCTGGAACGCAAAGTTCATCATCGTGTTCTTGTATACCTTGTAGGTGACGCCTGCTTCTCTCAGCTCTTTGCGAAGCTCGGTATCCGCCTCCACGGTAATGCCACTGTAATGAACCAGGATAACAGACTGGGCGTCCTGGATCGTCGCCGATATCTCTTCCACAATCGGTTTCTTCAGTTCTACTTTTGCCATGAATGGTGCACCTCCTTATAGATTTGAGTGTACCGCCAAAAAAATGTCCTCCTGTCTGGCTGGGACAAAAGGACATCAAAATTCGTGAATGGAACTTCACTCCTCGGCAGGCGTTTGCTCCTTATGCCATACGGCACCTGCTGTCTTCGGCAGTCATCTCTAATACAATACCATACCCGTAGCAATATGTCAAGAAGTTTTTAATTCCGGCGCAGGAAATCCGGGATCTGGATATCCTTCTCCTGTACCTTGCTCTCCGGTACACGTGCCGTATTGACCGGTGACGTGATAGGACGGATCGGTGTCACCGGCGTGCGCGGCTGCTGGACCGTGCGGGACGGGGCAGCGCCCTCTTTCCTCATGAAGCTGTAGTCAGGCGCCGTCCTCCTGCGCGCCTGCTTCTCCTGCTTGAGCGTCAGATCCTCCAGGCCTGTCGCGATAACGGTGATACTCGCCTCGTCTGCGTATGTATCATCGTACATCGCGCCAAAGATAATATTCGCGTCATCGCCGGTCATCTCCTGGACATAGCTCGCCGCGTCGTTCGCATCGATCAGGGAGATGTCGCCTGAAATATTGATGATGACATGGGACGCGCCTGCGATCGTCGTCTCGAGCAGCGGACTCGATACGGCCTGCTTGACTGCCTCGAGCGCCTTGTCGTCGCCCTTGGCCTGTCCGATGCCGATGTGGGCGATCCCCTTGTCCTTCATGACTGTCTGCACATCCGCAAAGTCGAGGTTGATCAGGGCCGGCAGGTTGATCAGGTCTGTGATGCCCTGCACTGCCTGCTGCAGTACCTCGTCCGCTTTCTTGAGGGCTTCCGGCATCGTCGTGCGGCGGTCCACGATCTCGAGCAGCTTGTCGTTCGGGATCACGATCAGCGTATCGACATTCTCCTTCAGGCGCTCAATGCCTGCGAGCGCATTGTTCATGCGGGTCTTCGCCTCGAAGCGGAACGGCTTCGTCACGACGCCGACTGTCAGGATACCGAGTTCCTTCGCAATGCCTGCAACCACAGGGGCTGCGCCTGTACCTGTACCGCCGCCCATGCCGCAGGTGACAAATACCATGTCCGCTCCCTGGACTGCCTGACGGATCTCCTCCGTGCTCTCCTCTGCAGCCTGCTGCCCGATCTCCGGCCTCGCGCCTGCACCAAGTCCTTTCGTAACCTTCTCGCCGATCTGGATTGTCGTCGGTGCCTTGCACAGGAGCAGCGCCTGCTTATCTGTGTTGATCCCGATAAACTCTACTCCTGCGATTGTATCTTCAACCATTCGATTGACTGCATTATTCCCAGCGCCGCCCACACCGATTACAATGATCTTCGCAGCGGACTCCGTTTCATTTGACATAATTTCTAACACCGTACTTCCTCCTTCTTGTACCTGCACTAACGCCATACTAATTGTTATAATAAAGGTTATAGCCGAATTTATCAAGACCTTTTTCGATTTTTTTAATTGAGATTCAATACTTCTCCTGTCTCCGGGTCAATAATGTTCTGATAAGCGTCCACAACATTGCCGTCTTCATTGACCGTCACGCCGTCCACCGGGATCCCGTTGGCATCGACAGCAACTCCGTTTACGACTGTCACGTTGTAGACAAGCGTACCGGATGAATTGAAAACCATGATCGGAACGCCCGCGCCCGCATCATCGTCGCTGTTGTCCGCACCATCGCCGCCGTCCTCGCCGGTGGCACCGTCTCCCGCTCCGTCTGCATTGCCGGACACACCGTCTCCCGTTCCATCCGCATCCCCGGATGTAACGTCCCCGCTGCTGTCCGCATCCCCGGATGTGCCGTCTCCGCTGCCATCTGACGTCTCCGTTTCGTCGGATGGCGTGAACGGGAAGGACTCATTCTTCCCGGTAAAGCTCTCCAGGTGAAGCGTCCCGCTCTCCTGCCCGTCAAGCCGCTCCAGGATCGCGCGCAGGTTGGCGATCTTCTCCTCGAGGTACTCGTCCTGCCCGAGTATCGCCTCAACGCTCCCGATATAAACTGTGATATCCATATTCTCACTAAAACGGATCTCCTCCGCTGATAGCCCCTGCCCCACAAGAAGCTGCGTCAGGCTCAGGATCGTGCGGAGCTGTGCGCTGCTCTTCGTCGGCAGCTTCTGATACAGGACCGCCTCATCCGTATTGACTCCCGTCACGACCGGGATGCCGTCAAAAAGCTCATCGGAAATCTCAAGCACAAGACCTGACTGGTCAAAATAAACGTAATCTCCCTGGTCAATACAGCCGACCACGTCCTTCTCCGTGACCTGCAGTTCTACCGCTGAGGGGGACTTCATCCTGATTGAAAAGCCCTCCAGATACGGCAGCGACTCCGGAACCGTCCCTTTCCTGTATTTCCACAGCAGATACAGTGTATTCTGCGAGAGGAAATCCTCTGTCAGACCCGCCGCAATCTCATCCCCAGAATGTCTCGTATTCCCATATACTTCAACCTTCCTGACATGAAAGAATGCCAGTATCACCAGAAGCGCCAATATCAGAGCCGCCAGAATCCCGGCCCTGGCCATCCGCTTTCTCCGTCTGTTTCTTCCGCCCATCGCGTTCACCGCACCCCTTTTTCCTGTTACTGTTCCCTCTGCATCCTGCTTTTCTTTCGTTCTCAACATTACAAATGAACCAACATTGCTGTTTAAGTTTGGTAACAAACAGCAGGAAAACCATCCGCCTGACTCCGCCGCGACTAAAGCGAGTTGAGCAATTGGTCAGGCCCCGGAATGTCGGAACAGTCGTAAAATTTCTGCATTCCAGCAGAACTTTTAACGGGCGCTGCCTGAAAAAATGTGCATCAGGCACATTTTTGAGTTGCCTGCGGCGACTGTGCAGACATTATGGAGCCTTAGCAATTGCCAACGAAACGATACGGAGCAGAGGAGTCAGGCGGATGGTTTTCCTGCGTCCGGCATCATAGTATCCGAATATCCGCCCCGACTCCCGCCAGGTCACGGCAGATATCTTCGTATCCGCGTTCGATATATTCTGTCCCGCTGATCACACTTTGCCCGTGCGCCGCCAGCGCGGCAACCACAAGCGCCGCCCCGCCGCGCAGATCCGGGGCAGACACCGCTGCCCCATGAAGCGGGGGCGAACCGTCAATCCATGCGCATCTCCCGCCGGCTGAAATCTGTGCGCCCATCTTTTTCAACTCATCCGCCGTCCGAAAACGGCTCTCGAAAATCCGCTCACAAATACAACTCCTGCCATCCACACCGCAAAGCACAGCCATGAGCGGCGACTGCAGGTCGGTCGGAAAGCCCGGATACGGAGCTGTCGCCACGAGCGGAATCGGATACCCGGCCCGCCCGCGTATGCGCAGGCCCATACAGTCTCTGCCAATCCCGAAATCACTCTCTGTGCTGTCTGCGCACCCATGCACACACAAATCCATGCCGCCGGGCACGTCAGAACACCACCTGCATCCTCTGTGTTCCGGGCACACGGACATCCCCATCCTTCGCAGAACGTCAAGTGCCGCATCAAGCCGGCCATGCGGGAAGTTGCGGATATATACATCACCGCCTGCGGCAGCCACGGCAAACAGGTACGTCCCGGCCACAATACGGTCGGCGTGCATCCGATAGCGCACAGGCTCGAGCCTCCTGACGCCGCAGATCTGCAACGCACCGTCCTCCCGTCTCGTAATGCGCGCACCGCGCAGATTCAAAAAAGAACAAAGCTCATCAATCTCCGGCTCCCGGGCCGCATTTTCGATCACGGTCTCTCCCTCGGCCAGTACCGCCGCAAGCACTGCATTCTCTGTTGCCCCTACGCTCGGGAACGGAAGGACCGCACGGCATCCCCGGAGCGTGCCGGTCCATGCCAGGATCTTATTCCCGATCTCAAATTCCGCACCGAGGCGCCGCAATATCTCCAGATGCAGGTTCACCGGACGCGCACCGATCGCACAGCCTCCCGGCAGTGGGAGTGCCGCTCTCCCTATTTTACCAAGAAGCGGCCCTAAAAACAAGATAGAAGAACGGATTCTTCCGGCTTCCGCCCCGTCAATCTCGTAACCTTCCATCGCGGACGCGTCAACACGGGCCGTATTCCCCACGCGCACGGCGCTGCAGCCCAGCATTTCCATCATCCGAAGCAGGTCATCTACGTCTCCGATCGCCGGGCAGTTCTCAATCACGCACATCCCGTCTCCCAGCATACAGGATGCCAGGATCGGAAGCACCGCGTTCTTCGATCCCTGAATTTCTATCTCCCCGCAAAGCGGCGCCCCGCCTGTAACCTCCAGAAATGCCAAGGCCATCCCCCGCTCTCAACCCATATATCCCAGTATATGCAGAGACGTCCGGTTTGCTACTTTCCCATCCGATCGGATAGGAGAGAGCCATCGACCCTATCCGCCCGCGCCGAGGGCGGCGGCTCTGCCGCTGAAACCTCCTTGCCGCCCTGTGCGCATAGACGATGCGGCCCGCCCGGCTCATGCAGGCCGTCCTCCCGGCAGCAGCCCGGCAAACCACTCCAAAACGCCGCGATCCGTGCGGCCCGTTTTGCCTGTCACCGTATGCTGCGTCTCTTGCCCGGATATTCACTCCATCTGCTCACCGACAGGGCCAGCCCCATCTCCGCGAGCAGGAACAGCGCCGAGGTTCCGCCGTAGCTGATGAACGGCAGCGTAATCCCTGTATTCGGGATCGTGTTTGTGACAACTGCGATATTCAGGAGCACCTGGATCGCGATGTGCCCCATGATCCCGGCTGCGATCAGCGAGCCGAACAAATCCGGCGCATGCGTCGCAATCACCATGAACCGCCACAAAAGCAGCAGGAAAAGTCCCATAAGCAGCAGCGCCCCGAAGAGGCCGAGCTCCTCGCAGATCACCGCAAAAATCATGTCATTCTGTGCCTCCGGCACGAAGCCGAGCTTCTGCAGGCTGTTCCCAAGCCCACGGCCGAACAGCCCTCCGGAACCGATCGCGTAGAGACCCTGCATCGTCTGGTAGCCCTTCTCGTACTGCTCCGGATGGCGCCAAATCGCAAGACGCTCGAGGCGGTATGACTCAAGGCTCAGGAAGATGCCCAGGAAACCGCTGCCCGCAAGGACGATCCACAAAAAGGGCAGATACCGCGGATTCGAGATAAAAATCATCAGAACCGCGATACCGAGAATAATGACGGCAGTGCTCAGGTTATTCGTGCCGACAAGGCCGACGACCGGCAGCACCATCAGCGACACGGAGACGATCATCACACCGCTTCTTTTGCGGTTCATTGTGCTGACCAGTCCGGCAAGCAGCAAAATGACGGCAGGCTTCGCGTACTCCGCCGGCTGGAACGACAGCGGCCCGACAGACAGCCACCGCCTTGACCCATTGTAGGCGTCCCCGAACAGCAGGACCGCGCCGGACAGCACAAGCGAGAGCAGATAGGCAGGAACCGCGAAGCGCCGCAGCATATGATAGTCGGCAAGCGACATTGCGTACATCACGGCCAGGCCGAGCGCCATCGCAAAAAGCTGCTTCTTAAAATAATAGGCAGCGTCTCCGAAACGGACCTGCCCATTATATGCGCTCATACTGTAGAGGACAACCAGCCCGAAGCCGGCCAGGAACAGTACAATGACGAACAGAAATCCGTCCGGCTTCCCCATTCTGGAACGCAATCGACCACTTCCTATGACAATTGATTTACCAGTTCCTTGAAACGCTTTCCGCGAACCTCATAGTTCGGGAACATCCCCCAGCTCGCGCACGCCGGTGAGAGCAGGACCGCGTCGCCCGGCTGCGCATATCCCGCGCAGAAAGCCACCGCATCCTCAAGCGTCTCCTCCATCACAATGCTTTCAAAGCCGCAGCGCCTTGCCGCTTCGGCAATCTTTTCCTTTGTCTGGCCGATCAGGACAAGGTACCGCACCTTGCCGTCAAAGGAGCGGATCCACTCCTCATAAGAAGAATCCTTGTCATAGCCTCCGCCGATCAGCAGCGTCGGGCGGTCCATCGCCCGGATGCCCTTGATCGCCGCGTCAGGGTTTGTACCTTTGGAATCATTGTAGTAGACGACCCCGTGCTTCTCAGTCACGTACTCGATGCGGTGCTCGACGGCCTTGAACTCCTTCACGACCGTACGGATCACATCCGCCGGGACACCGTACGCGATTGCCATCGCTGCCGCTGCCATGACATTCTCATGGTTGTGGCGACCCGGCAGGTTCAGCTCCTTTGTGGAGCAGAGCACCGTCACACGCTCCCCGTCGCTGTAGCAGATATCCTCCCCGTCAAGGTACATTCCCTTATCCAGTTTATGCAGGCTGCTGAAATATATAACCTGCGTATGTAAGGTCTGCGCAAAGGCACGCAGCGTCTGGTCCTCATAGTTCAGGACACAGGTATCCGCGTCCCTCTGGTGCAGCGTGATCAGCTCCTTGACACGGATGTACTCCTCCATCGTGTGATGGCGGTTCAGGTGATCCGGCGTGATATTGAGGATCGCACTGACTCTGGGCGCAAACGTCTCCGTCGTCTCAAGCTGGAAGCTGCTGATCTCCGCAACCGTTACAGCCCGGTCTGTCATCTGCTCCACCGCACCCGTGTACGGCGTACCGATGTTGCCGACCACATAAACCTCCGGCGTCCACGCCTTCATAATCTCGCCGAGCAGGCTTGTCGTCGTCGTCTTGCCGTTCGTACCGGTCACGGCGAGGACGTCTCCCTTCCCGCACTGCCATGCCAGCTCCACTTCGCCCCAGATCCGCACGCCGCGCGCACGGAGCTGTCCGACCAGCGGCAGATCTGTCGGGACGCCCGGGCTCAGCACCGCGAGGTCAAGGCTGTCCGACACCTCGTCCGGCAGTGTGCCAAGTATAACCGATAGATTGCCGCAAGGCGGCAGCTTCGCGCGCAGTTCCTCCGCATCCAGGGCTTCATTCCCATCATATAATACAACTACAGCGTCCTGGTCAAGCAGCAGCTTCGCCGCTCCGATCCCGCTGATCCCTGCCCCGAAGACCAGGACACGCTTTCCTTCCAGTTCCATGATTGCTCCCTCCCTTCGATGTATCGGCACGCGCAGCTTCGCTGCACCTGCCATGTCGTCGGGCCGCATTTTAAGTATGCCGCTTCGCGTCATAGGCGTCCCTCCTCAACCAATCGCTACGAGCCCGAGCAGGCACAGGAACGCGGTGACAACGGTAAACACCGTCACGACACGCGTCTCGGACCAGCCGCAGAGCTCAAAATGATGGTGGATCGGCGCCATTTTGAAAAAACGCTTCCCGCCTGTCTTTTTAAAATATGCCACCTGGATCATGACGGAGAGTACCTCCACCAGATAGACCAGCCCGACGATCAGGATAAACAACGGCATCCTCAGGACGTAGGCCGACCCCGCTACGAAGCCTCCGAGTGCCAGTGACCCTGTATCTCCCATGAACACCTTGGCCGGGTAGACATTAAACAGCAAAAAGCCCAACAGCGCCCCGGCCACGGCAGCCGTCACCGGCTCGATCCCGCCGCCAAGCACAAGCGACGCTGCCGTAAAGAATACGGCTACCATCGTCGTCACTCCGGTCGCCAGGCCATCCAGGCCGTCCGTGAAATTGACACCGTTCACCGTACCGATAATCGCAAAGTACGCAACCGGCACCGCGGCGATGCGCACCCATCTGCCGGAGAGCACCTTGCCGCCTGTAAACGGCAGCAGAAACTCGAGGCACGATGCGTCCATATTCCAGATGTAGACGACAAAAACCGTCGTCACAATCAGCTGGCCCAGCATCTTCTGCTTCGGATACAGGCCGTCCGGGCGGTGCAGCACAACCTTCAGGTAATCATCCAGGAAACCGATGATCCCGAAGCCGAGCACCAGAAACAGCACCGGCACAATACGCGGGAAACGTCCGATATAAAACAGTGACGTCACAACCGTGCTGATCAGGATAATCAGGCCACCCATCGTCGGCGTACCGGCCTTTTTCAGATGGGACTTCACACCCTCCGTGCGCTCCGTTTGCCCGACCTTGAGCTTCGTCAGGAACGGGATGGCCACAGGGCTCAGTACGACGCTGACCGCAAATGCCATAAACAGCGGTATCAGAATGTCCTTGTCTATAACCATGATACACCTCTTCTTCTCTTTTCTTATGTGGGAACCACCTTTTATTTTTATCACAAATGCCCTGATTATGCAACTGCATACCGATAGTTTCCCCGCGATACCATGCAGTTTCGGGCGGATGAAACAGCATGGCATCGCAGGCATTCCTCAGGAGCCCCCGCCTTCGCTCCCCACAGCCGCACGCTCCACTCCGAGATACGGCAGGATATTCTCAAAAATTCCGCGGATGACAGGCGCGGCCACCGTCCCTCCATAATAGACGCCCTGCGGATTATTGATCACGCACAGGCCCAGCACCTGAGGATTGTCCGCGGGCGCAAAGCCGATAAACGACGAAATGTACTTGTTCGCGCTGCGCGGCAGCGTCTCAGATGTCGCGGTCTTCCCGCCGATCCGATAGCCTTCAATATAAGCGTTTTTGCCGGAGCCGCCGTCGACGACCTGCTCGAGCAGGTAGCGCATCGTCGCGGATGTCTCCTCCGGGAGAATCCGGTTGTCATCCGCATACTGATATATATGCAGCAGCGCCCCATCCTTCGAGCGCACCTGCACGCCGAAATGTGGCGTCACGCGGATGCCTCCGTTGATGATCGAGCTGACCGTCGCCGCAAGCTGAACCGGTGTGATCTGGAACGACTGTCCAAACGACATAGTAGCAAGCTCCACCTGCCCGACATTTTCTTTCTTATGCATGATGGTCGCGGCCTCCCCCGGTAGGTCGATCCCTGTCTTCTTCATCAGCCCGAACTGTTCAAAATAGGAAAAATACCGGTCGACGCCCAGGCGCAGCCCTACCTCAATAAAGACCGGGTTGCACGAATTCTGCGTCGCCTGCAGGAAGGTCTCGGCTCCATGTCCCGTTGTCTTGTGGCAGCGGATTCTGCGGTCCTCCACAATTTTGAACCCCGGGCATGAAAAGGAATCGCTCAGCGTCACGACACCTGCGTCAAGCCCTGCCGCAGCAGTGATGATCTTGAACGTCGATCCAGGCTCATATGTGTCGTTGAGGCAGCCGTTCCGCCACATCTGGTTGAGCGCATCCTGCAGGGCATCGCCCGCAAGGCTCGCAGAATCCGGCAGCGTGTATGGATCGTTCAGGTCGAACTCCGGCACGTTCGTCATCGCGTAAATCTCTCCATCCTGCGGATTCATCAGCAGGATGGAGACGCTGTCGGCCTGCTTCTGCTCCATGACCTGGTACGCAGCCTGCTCTGCAAATTTCTGGATATTGTAGTCCAGGCTGATCACAAGGTCGTCCCCTGCTACCGGCTCCTCACGGCTTTCTCCCGCGTCGGCAAGCTCAATGCCGCGCGCGTCCGTCAATGTCAGGATACGGCCCGGTGTGCCTGAGAGCACGTCTTCGTATTCGACCTCCAGCCCGATAATCCCCTGGTTATCCCCGCCGGTGAACCCGAGAACCTTCGACGCCATGCTGCCATACGGATAATACCTGCGGTAATCCTCATCGACCTTGACACCTGCCAGATTGTAATTGCGGATGCGGTCACCCGTCTCCTTGTCGACGTTCTTACGGATGCGCTCGATCGAGCTGACCTTCTCGACACGCTTCCTGACCGTCTCTTCATCCATCCCAAGCTCCCGGCAGAGCGCCTCGATCACCTGCTCCTGGTCCCGGAGCTGGCTGTGGATGACCGAGACAGTACAGACCGTCCTGTTGTCGGCGAGCACGATTCCATTCCGGTCGAGAATCCTGCCGCGCGCCGCCCTGATCTCACGTTCCCGTTCATGCAGGTCCTCCGCCAGCGACGCGTAATACCCCGAATCGGCAATCATCAGATGCGCAAGCCTGGCGCCAAGGAAGCACAGTGCGAATGAGCAGCACGCAAAAACCAGAACAATCTTGCGGCGGTGGAATGGCCTTGTTTTCTGCATAAAAAACCTCATGTCCGCTTTACAATAGTGTATTACCGCGGGCATGAGATTTATGACTTACTCCCCATCCTGTCCCCAGTCTGTATCCGTCCCGTCCCAGACCGTCGTGCTGCCGTCAGCCCCATTGGTCACCGGAGGAAGCGCCATATCTGGATTATCGACCTTGGGGTCGGCCGACGGCTCCGTCTCAACAGTCGATACCGGATTCGCATAGCCGTCATAGACGATCCCATCTTCGCCAATGTACGCCCCTGCCAGCTCCTGCCCGTCGCTGCTGACTACCTTGCCATCCTGCACACGCGCATCCTGGTAGAGATTGCCGTTGGAGTCATATGCCTGGAATGTCGTGACCGTTTCCGGCAGGTCGGCGTTTGTCAGACCCAGCTGCTCCAGGGTTGCCTCATCGACCTCCTCTGTCGGATAAATATTCATATACGGCAGGATCTCAAGCGCGATCTTGCGGAAAATCTCCTGCGCATATGTGCTGCGCGCCTGGTCGGCCACATTCGGCTCATCTACGACAACATATACAACGACTTCCGGATCGTTAATCGGCACGGCCCCAATGAATGAAACAAGATATTTGCCGGCCGCACGCGTCCCCGTCTCAGGGTCTATCTTCTCTGCCGTACCGGTCTTGCCGCCGATGCGGTATCCCGGCACCTGCGCGCTTTTCCCTGTGCCTTCCTGCACCGCGGTCTCCAGATACCCGCGCAATGTCTCTGAGACATCGGCCGAAACGGTCTGCTTGAGCAGGAGCTCCGAAGAATCCCGCACCGTCATGCCATCCTCGTTCAGAATCTTGTCAATCACGTGCGGCTGATAATAACGCCCGCCGTTCACCACGGCTGAAAACGCCGTAATCTCCTGGATCATCGTGCAGGTAAAGCCCTGCCCGAACGTACATGTCGCCAGCTCAACCTCGTTCATACGCTCCTGCGTGTAGACGGATCCGGTCGATTCATTCGGCAGGTCTATGCCCGTCAGCTTGCCGAAATTGAACAGCGACTGATACTTGATAAAATTCGACACATGCATCGCCATGCCGATCTGCATCAGGCCGTCATTGCAGGAATTCTTCAGGACATCCCCGAGCGTCTCCTGCCCGTGGGCGTTCGGATACGCGTCACAGTGGATTTCCGTGTCGGTAATAAACTCCCCGCCGTCACAGTAGAACGAACTGCCTGTCGTGACAGCGCCGCATTCAAGGGCCGAGGCTACCGTCATGGGCTTGAACGTGGAGCCCGGCTCAATGCCATCTGAAACGCAGAAATTCTTCCACATCTCATTGAGCGCATCCACATACTCCGCATCTGTCATCGACTTGACTTCCGACTCTGTGTACCAGTCTCCGAGATCCTGCGGATCATTCAGGTCAAAGCCCGAATTCGTCGCCATCGCATAGATGCCGCCGGTATTCGGATTCATCACAATGACGCCGATATTCTTCGCACCGTGCATCGCAGTCCCGTCGTCGTGATCCTCCCCATACGTCTCATCGAACTCAGCAATGTACTTCTCAACGACCTGCTGGATATTGACATCCAGCGTCGAGACCAGAGTGTAGCCGTTCTCGGGCGCAATCGTCTTTTTCTGGTATTCCTGATCCTCATTGAGATAGCCGAAGACTCGGCCGTTCGTGCCCTTGAGCTGCTCATCATAATAAGCTTCAATGCCGCAGATGCCGTCCCCGATCTCATTTGAGAAGCCGATCACATTGCTGGCGAGCGAATCAAGCGGGTATCTGCGGATGAACGTCTCCTCAAACCAGACGCCCCGCACGTTCTGCAGACTCTCGCGCTCCTCCTTTGTCAGTTCCCTGTCCTCATCGAGGGAAACGTAAGCCTCATATTCCTCCTTCTGCTCCTCAGTCACCTTCTGAAGCAGGATCTGGTACTGGCTGTCACACGTCTTCTCATTTTCGAGCCTGCCTAGCAGGTCATCCTCATCCAGACCGAACACAGCAGTAAGAGCCTCGACCGTCGGCTCCACATACGGCTGTTCCCCGCCGACCAGCGTATTGGTCTCCTTGCAGTCAAGCACGAGATTGTAGACCTTCTCACTGTAGGCCAGCAGGCGTCCGTTCACATCCTGGATCTCGCCGCGCCTGCTGTAGAGCGTCTGGCTGTCATAGTTTTCCTGCGAAAGCACCTGCTTCGCATATTGTTTGCCACTGCTGACATTGATCTGCACCAGCCTCAGCAAAATAATAATGAGCGCCAACAAAACAAATGCAAATACAGCCAGAAGCTTTATTTGCATCCTTCTTGTGAATCTCCGTTCTCTTTTCATCCGTCCTGTCCCTGCCAATGCTTTCACCTACTCTGCCGGCACCTCGGAATACTGCCTGACATAATCGCCGTTTGCCGCATCGTATGTCTCAATCTGGCTCTTTTTGGCATATACCATGCCAAGCTCATTCATCGCTACATCTTTGACGTGCTCCATGTCAACCCCGTTCATCACACGGTTATAATCCGAATCGTTCTCAAGCACCGCCGCGTCAAGCTGCGTCTCCAGCGCAGTCACCTGCTTCTGCAGCCTCGTCCCCTGAGCCTTGAGCTGCAGGTAATTGACACACGTGAATACGGTCACGACAGCCGCTGCCGTGAGAAATACTACGTACCTCAGGTTCATCTGTAAGGCACGCGCCCTGTTGCGCTTTGTGGCAGGACTCGTCTGTGGAGCCTGTCTGCGCTCCGGCCGCTGCGCCGGCGCGCCCTGGAGTTTCCGCACGGCTGTACCGTCTACATACATATATGTTCTTCCGTCCGCCGTTCCCCTGTGCTGGCTGCGGCCTGCGCCGCCCCTGTTATCTGTTCCTGCCATCTCTTACACTCCCCTGTTATTACAACGCGGCCCTGCCGCGTATCTATACAGCCTTACGCTCGAAAACACGCAGTTTTGAGCTTTTTGCCCTGCTGTTTTCCGCAATCTCCGCGTCTGAGGGAACGATTGGTTTCCTCGTCACGACGCGTCCCTTCGGCTTCTGCCCGCAGACACAGACCGGAAACTCCTTCGGGCAGGTACACGGATCCTCACACCGCTTAAAATGTGTCTTGACGATCCTGTCCTCAAGGGAATGGAACGTAATCACACAGATCCGCCCGCCGTCATTCAGAAGGTCGATCATATCCTCAAGTGAATTGTCAAGAACCTCCAGTTCCCTGTTCAGTTCGATCCGTATAGCCTGAAATGTCCTTTTGGCCGGGTGCCCTCCCACCGCTCTCACTTTCATCGGAATCGCAGCCTTTATAACATGAATTAACTCCCCAGTTGTTTCGATTGCTCTCTGTTCGCGTGCGATCACGATGTGCCTGGCGATATTCTTTGCGAAGCGGTCTTCCCCATAGTCCCGGATGATGCGGTAAAGCTCCATCTCGCTATATCCGTTCACAATGTCCTTCGCCGTCAGGTCCTGCCGCTGGTCCATTCGCATGTCAAGCGGCGCATCTTCCCTGTAGGTGAACCCTCTTTCCGCTGTATCAAGCTGATAGGAGGAAACCCCCAGATCCAAAACGACTCCATCTACAGATGTAACCCCTGATTTCCCGAGTTCACCTCTCATATCGCAGAAATTACCGCGGATGATTGTCACCCGGTCACTATACTCCCGCAGGCGCTCCGTAGCCGCCTCGATTGCCGCCGCATCCTGGTCAATCCCGATCAGCCGCCCCTTTGGGGACAGCCTCCTGCAGATTTCCAGGGAATGCCCGCCGCCGCCGAGCGTCCCGTCCACATATATTCCGTCCGGCCTGACCTGCAGCGCGTCAATGCTCTCTTCCAGAAGCACAGATTTATGTCTGAATTCCATACAATCCTCCCCAGGTTATATGACTAAACCTAAATCTGTCATTTGCTCCGCGATCTCGTCCATATTATCGAAAGCACTGTTCTGCGCCCAATTCTCCCTGCTCCAGATCTCGATTCGGTTCAGGTTGCCCGCCAGGATCACATCCTTCTCAAGACCGGCAAATTCCCTCAGCGTCTGGGGCAGAAGAATCCTCCCCTGCTTGTCCACCTCACATATGGTCGCGCCCGCGACGAAGAACCGCGTGAATTTCCTCGCGTTCTTCTGGGTGAGCGGCAGTGTGCGCAGCTTCTCCTCAAAGATCTGCCATTCGTTTTTGGGAAACACAAACAGGCATCCGTCCAACCCCTTCGTCACAATAAATTCATCGCCCAGCTGCTCTCTGAATTTCGACGGGATGATCAGTCTGCCCTTCGTGTCAATCGTATGATTATACTCGCCCATAAACATAATGACACACCTCTTCCGACTGCACCATGATGTCCCTTTCGCCGTGGGCAGGTGGGGTTTCCCTCCATTTATCCCCCATCTGGCTCCACAATGCACCACTTTCTACCACTCGAACATTATAATAACGTACTTCCGCACAAAATACAAGTACTAATTCCCGAAATATGCAGAAAAAATTAGTTGACAAAAAAAAGACTGCCTCAACATCCGGCGGCAGCCTTTTCAGCAATTCTGTTCAATCTGGTTATAATACGATATATTTCTCAATCAGGCGGTCTACCACAAGGCTCTGTCGGTACATTGCCTCCCACTCTCCGGCCCTTGCCAGGCGATCCAGCTCCGTTCGCTCCTGTTCAATCCGTCTCCTCAACTGCTCTTTTGTCTCCATAATGTCTTGTCCTTTCCCGGATCTTCTGATCCATGTGTGCTCTTTTGCCGTTTATGTCCTCCGTCCGGCCGCATACCGCGCCCCTGCCGCAAGCAGCGCCGCAGATACCAGCACAAGCACCGCGGACAGAAGCCGGGATACAGGGAGCGCCGTTCCCGGGACCAGGAGCTGGTCCGTGCGCAGCCCTTCGATCCAGAACCTCCCGGATCCATACAGCAGCAAATACATCAGAAATATCATGCCGCCGAACCTCTTCGCAACCCGGAATGTCACAAAAAGCAATATCAGGAACACTCCGAGATCCCAGAGGGATTCATAGAGGAAAGTCGGGTGGACCTGCACGAAGGAGACACCGTCAATGATGGCCATATGCTCCCTCATCGTCTGTGTGATCTCCGAAGCGCGCACATCCGTGACCGGGAGCTGCATCGCAAACAGGTTATCCGTGTAATCGCCGAACGCCTCCCGGTTGAAAAAATTCCCCCATCTTCCTATCATTTGCCCCCATGCCAGGCCCAGCACAGCCGTGTCAAGCGCCTGGCGGCAGTTTATCTTCCGTACGCGGCAGAATAACAGGACTGTCACAATGCCGCCCAATACGCCGCCGTAGATTGCGAGCCCGCCCTGTCTCAGGTCAATGATCTCCGCAATATGCACACGGTAGTAATCCCATGAAAATACAACATAATAGATCCTCGCGCAGATGACCGACACGACAATCGCGATCATGCCGAGGTCAAAGTAATCGTCCCCGCTCTGCCCGGTCCTGTCCGCCACCTTCATCACAAGGAGGAGGCCGGTCACCATCGCGAAAGCCAGCACCATGCCATAGCACGCAATCTCGAAGCCGCCGACTGAGACAGACTTTATCACATGCTCCAGTGTGATGCCCAGATGCGGAAAACGGATCGTTCCATTCATGATACAGCCAGCTCCTTTCATTGCCGTGCGGACGCGCGCTGTGCTCAGACGTTAAAGCGGAACAGGATCACATCCCCGTCCTGCACGACGTAGTCCTTGCCCTCAAGCCCGACAAGCCCCTTCTCCCTGGCGGCGGCGAGCGAGCCGCACTCGAGCAGGTTGCGGTAATTCACCACCTCGGCGCGGATAAAGCCGCGTTCAAAATCGGAGTGGATCTTGCCTGCGGCCTGCGGCGCCTTCGTCCCCTTTTTGATCGTCCAGGCGCGCGTCTCCGTCTCTCCTGCGGTCAGGAAGCTCATCAGCCCGAGCAGGCTGTAGCTTGCCTTAATCAGTTTCTCCAATCCGGACTCTTTCAATCCGAGATCTTCGAGGAACATCTGCTTCTCATCGTCCTCGAGTTCGGCAATCTCCTGCTCGATCTGCGCACAGATCACGAAAACCCCGCTGTCCGTCTGCTTCGCGTAATCGCGGACAGCCCTCACATAATCATTGGACGCGCCGTCATCCGCCAGGTCGTCCTCTGCGACATTCGCGGCAAAAATGACCGGCTTCGCCGTCAGCAGGTTGTAGCCTGCCAGCCAGGACTGCTCGTCTTCGTCGTCCGTCCGGAACGTGATCGCGGGCCTGCCCTCCTCCAGATGCGCTTTGACCCGCTCGAGGAGTCCGTATTCCTTCGCCTGCGCCTTATCGTTGCGCGCCGCACGGCCGACCCTCGACATCCTGCGCTCCAGGATCTCCAGGTCGGAGAAGATCAGCTCCAGGTGAATCGTCTCAATGTCGCGCGCCGGATCTACCGAACCGTCCACATGGATGACATTCGCATCGTCAAAGCAGCGGACGACATGTACGATCGCGTCGACCTCGCGGATATTCGCGAGGAACTGGTTGCCGAGGCCCTCCCCCTTCGACGCTCCCTTCACGAGCCCCGCAATATCGACAAACTCGATCACAGCCGGGGTAACCTTCGCCGAATGGTACAGGTCAGCGAGCAAGCCAAGCCGTTCGTCCGGCACGGCGACAACGCCGATATTCGGGTCGATCGTACAGAACGGATAGTTCGCGGACTCCGCTCCCGCCTTTGTCAGTGAATTAAACAGTGTGCTCTTGCCGACGTTCGGCAAGCCTACGATTCCAAGCTTCATATTTTGCGCTCCATTTCTCCGGATGCCGTATACGGCTCCGTTTTTCTGCATATTCATTTATATTTCATACTTTTTTATCAGTATGTCACAGTTTAGCACATAAAATGACAATTCACAATAGCCTGCGCCGAAAAGTGATCGACACAATTCTGCTTTTTCGACAGAAAATGCGCCGGTTTTATGTCGGCGCATTCCGAAATATCCTGTTTTTATGCGGTTCTTCGCAGCTCAATCCTGCAAATCCTGTCGAACGATTCCCGCTCAGTAGTTACTATTCACAATCCCTCCGCCCTGCAAGCCACAGACCGCCTTCTTCGAAGGCTATATGCCGCTTCG